>JAZOBK010000170.1:0-3140 GCA_045595985.1 Oscillospiraceae bacterium | reverse complement strand
ACCGAACAGGTCGGTTTCTGTTTCTGTGCGGAATGTGGTTTCCAGAACGCCTGCACGGCTGCCGCCGATACCAGCTGCATATGCAAAGTCGGATCGTAGCCATGTCGTTCTGTGAGCCAAGGAGTTGAACAACTTGCTTGTCTTCCTAAGACCGCTTGGCCTCCGACTTACCGAACAGGTCGGTTTCTGTTTCTGTGCGGAATGTGGTTTCCAGAACGCCTGCACGGCTGCCGCCGATACCAGCTGCATATGCAAGACCAATATCCTGTGCGTCACCTGTTGCATCCTGATGTACTGCGATCAGGCAGGGTACACCCTTTTCAGCCTGATATTCGGATCTTACAGTGTGACCCGGGCCCTTGGGAGCGATCATGATAACGTTTACATTTGCTGGGGGAACGATGCATCCGAAGTGGATGTTGAAGCCGTGTGCAAATGCCAGTGTCTTACCCTCTGTCAGATAGGGCAGGATCTCGGACTCATACAGAGCCTTCTGCTTCTCATCGGGAATCAGGATCATAATAACATCAGCAGCCTTTGCAGCCTCTGCAGTTGTCAGAACCTTCAGACCCTGTGCCTCTGCCTTTGCCCAGCTCTTGCTGCCCTCATACAGACCAACAACTACATTAACACCGCTGTCCTGCAGGTTCAGAGCGTGTGCATGACCCTGAGAACCATAACCAATGATTGCAACGGTCTTGCCGTCGAGCTTGTGCAGATCGCAGTCCTGCTGATAAAAAATCTTTGCCATTTTAAAAAACTCCTTTTATTTGATTTTGGGTTTACTTATTTATCACACATATCGCTGTTGAGATAATGACAGCCTCTTTCCAATGCCACAATACCGGTGCGGCACATTTCAAGAATACCAACATGCTTCACAAGAGCGATAAATGCTTCAATCTTGGATGTTTCGCCGGTAATCTCCACACACAGGGAATTGGGAGAAAAATCGACGATCTTTGAGCGGAAAATATCCACTGCGGAAAGAACTTCCTGACGGGTTTCGGGATTGTTCTTCAATTTGATCAGAGCAAGCTCACGATAAACGGACTTGTCACGTTCCATGACCTTGACTTCCTTGACGTTATACAGCTTCTTAAGCTGTTTCATCACCTGCTTACGGGTGGAATCATCACCGCTTGCATATATGGTAATACGGGAATACCTCGGATCTTCCGTTTCACCAACGGTGAGGGTGTCAATGTTGAACGCTCTGCGGGTGAACATACCGGAAACTCGTGTCAGTACGCTGGGCTGGTTTTCTACCAGAATGGCAATCACAAACTTCTTTTCCATTACTCGCCCTCCACCTTCACAATGATATCCTCAATGCATCCGCCGGGCGGCAGCATGGGAAGTACAAATTCATCACAGTTGATCGTACAGTCTATCAGAACCGGCCCTTCAACCTCAAATGCCTTTTTCATAACATCCTTCAGTTCATCAAGGGTGCCGATACAGCTGTCCATATTCAAGCAGCTGTCACAAGCACTTGGACAAGTGATTCCCGGAATGGAACCGACTCTGAAAGCAGGAAGTCCGAATGCCTCTGCAAGCTTCACAAAATCCGTCTTTCTCTGAAGGATGGTGTTTGAATAATGCTTGTCGAAGAACAGAGTCTGCCACTGACGAACCATACCCAGAACACCATTGTTCATGACAACGATCACAACAGGAATATTATTGGTAACTGCCGTTGCAAGCTCGTTAAGATTCATGCCAAAGCTTCCGTCACCTGTGAAAAGTACGGTACGCTTGCCGCTTGCTACCGCTGCACCGATCGCTGCACCCAGACCAAAGCCCATTGTGCCAAGACCGCCGCTGGAAACAAAAGTGCGGGGGGTTGCAAACGGATAGTACTGTGCGACCCACATCTGATGCTGGCCGACATCCGTTGCTATGGGAGTATCCGGATTTGTATACTTGCTTACTTCGTGAATTACTGCATAAGGAGTGAGCTTATCTTCGGGCGTTACTTCCCTGAACTGCTTTGCCTCCTCTGCTTTAAGCTCTGCAATACGAGCCATCCATTCGGGACGCTGCTTTCTCTCAACAATGTTCAGCAGACGACCAAGTGCATCCTTAATATCGCACTCAATACTCAATGCCGCCGTAACATTCTTGTTCAGTTCAGCACCATCAACGTCCATATGAAGGATCTTTGCTCTGCGGGCATATTTAGCAACATTACCGGTTCCACGATCACTGAATCTTGCACCGATCGTAATGATCAGATCCGCTTCATCCTGACCAACGGAGGATGCATAATGACCATGCATACCTTCCATGCCAAGGAATCTCGGATTCTCCGTCGGAACTCCGGAAAGTCCCATCATCGTACATCCGATCGGAGCATCAATGGCATCTGCCAGAGCAATAATTTCTTCGGAAACACCGGCAGTCACAACACCGCCGCCAAAATATATGTATGGTTTTTCAGAAGCTGCAATCATCTCTGCGGCTTTCTGAAGCTTCTCATCCTTTGCCTTACGCTGCGGCATCTTTTCAGCAATCTGACCGACAGCATATTCATATGCTGCTTTCTGTACGTCCTTCGGGACATCCACGAGAACGGGACCGGGACGACCGGATTTAGCGATGGCAAACGCCTCTCTAATGGTATCCGCAAGCTGTTCTACATTTGTTACAAAGAAATTATGCTTTGTAATGGGAAGTGTAATACCTGTAATATCCACCTCCTGGAAACTGTCACGTCCAATCAGGCTGTTCGGCACATTGCCGGTGATCGCAACCAGAGGAATCGAATCGAGATGTGCGGTCGCAATGCCGGTAACCAGATTTGTTGCTCCGGGACCCGATGTTGCAATGACGACGCCGACCTTTCCGCTGGTACGGGCATATCCGTCCGCAGCGTGCGAAGCACCCTGTTCGTGTGCTGTCAGAATATGCTGAATACGGTCGCTTCTGGTGTACAATGCATCGTACAGGTCGATAACCTGACCGCCCGGATAACCAAAGACGACTTCAGTTCCCTGCTCGATCAAAGTTTCCACAACAATTTCTGCACCTGTTAATTTCATGTTTTCATTCCTTTCTCGTAGATTTCGCATCACTCCACTCGAAAAACAACGTGATATGTTTGTCGGCACATATAATAGTCTGTTTTTAAAGCAACT
>JAZOBK010000169.1:0-3446 GCA_045595985.1 Oscillospiraceae bacterium | reverse complement strand
TGTTATTTTGGATATTGAGATCATTTCCGATGGGCTGCTGCAGGGCTTCGCACAGCTTTTCACGGGCGTCGTGACCATTGTGGGAACGCTCCTGTTCATGCTGACGATCAATGTGAAGATCACCGCTATTGTAGTGCTGATGACGCCGATCTCATTCTTTGTGGCGTCGAAAATCGCAGCACTTTCCCATAACTCCTTCCGCAAGCAGTCCTCCCTCCGTGGTGAAATGGGCGGTCTGACCGAGGAAATGATCGGCGGACAGAAGGTTGTCAAGGCATTTGCCTACGAAACGAGAGCGATGGAACGCTTTGAAACGCTCAACCGTGAGCTTGGGGATGCAAGCCTTAGGGCGACATTCTTTTCCTCCATGAGCAACCCCTCCACCCGTTTTGTCAACGGACTGATCTATGCTGCAGTCGGCACGGTCGGTGCACTCGGGGCAATCGGCGTACTGCCGTGGGTTGGTGTGATGAGCGTCGGCAGACTTGCGAGCTTTCTCTCGTATTCCAACCAGTACACGAAGCCCTTTAACGAAATTTCGGGTGTTGTGGCGGAGCTGCAGAATGCGATCTCCTGTGCACAGCGTGTGTTTGCGGTGCTGGATACACCTTCCGAGCCGGATGACAGCCATCTGGAAACACTCAAGGATTGTGACGGTACGCTGGAATTCCACAACGTGCATTTTTCCTATGTTCCGGAAAAGAAACTCATTCAGAATTTCAGTATGCGTGCACAGGCGGGGCAGCGTATTGCCATTGTAGGGCCGACGGGCTGCGGAAAATCCACTATTATCAACCTGCTGCTGCGATTCTACGAAACGGACAGCGGCAGCATTACCATAGACGGAAAGCCCACGACGGAGCTGACCCGTGACAGCCTGCGAAGCCGTTTTGGTATGGTTCTGCAGGAAACATGGATCTTCACGGGGACGGTTGCGGAGAATATTGCCTACGGCAAGCCTGACGCTGCCCGAGAGGAGATCGAACGGGCAGCAAAGGCAGCCCATGCCCACGGATTCATCAAGAGATTGCCGAATGGCTATGATACTGTGATTTCCGATACAAGCGGTCTGTCGCAGGGGCAGAAGCAGCTGCTTTGCATAGCAAGAATCATGCTGACGGATCCGCCCATGCTCATCCTCGACGAAGCGACCAGCAGCATTGACATCCGTACCGAACAGCAGATCCAGCGTGCGTTTGAAACGCTCATGCGGGGCAAGACGAGCTTCATCATTGCCCACAGACTTTCCACGATCCGCAGTGCGGATCACATCCTGGTTATGCGTGACGGCAATATCATTGAACAGGGGGATCACGATTCGCTCATGAAACTTGGCGGATTCTATGCCGAATTGTACCGAAGTCAGTTTGCGGGATAATGCTCAAAAATCCGTGTTGTTCCTGTTGGATCGCACGAAAATCTGACAGGATACGGATAGATTAACAAAATTTGTGAAACCCCTTGTATATCAAGCGGAAATGTGTTATAATAAATTATATGGAGCATTTTTTCATCGGGGAGGCGAAACAGCTGGAAACTTTGCATAAGGAGCTGCGGTTTGCCGCAGTCTGTACGTTGGTGCTGGATGTGATCGTCTGGCTTGGTTCTCTGCTGTTCGTCGGATTCGGCTTTGCCGTGCCGATCGGTCTGCTTCTTGGCAGTCTGGGAATGCTTTGCAATCTCATCCTGCTCAGCAGGATGATACAAAATGCCGTTCATCACGGCAAAACACGGGATTTTGGTGGTTATCTGCTGCGATGCGGCATTTCTTGCGGTGTGATCGCAGTCAGCATGATTTTTCCACAGATCAGCGTTCTTGCGTGTATTCTGCCGTTTCTCTATCCAAAGCTTATTTTCGGTATCCTTTCTATGCGAAACGTCAAAAAATAGGTGCCGTTACATTATGTATAAGGAGGTGGGTTAGCCTTGCATATCAGTGATTTTTTTAAGGGTACGACGGAGATCAGCGTCAGCGGCCCGAAAATCATTGCGTCATTTGAAGTGTTCGGCGTTACCATCAATTTTACGGAAAGTATCCTGCTCAGCTGGATCATCATCGGTGCGGTCACTCTGCTCCTGCTCTGGCTGACGAAGGACATGAAAACCAAGAATATTTCCAAACGGCAGGTGCTTGCCGAATGGGCGGTAACCACTGTTTATAATCTCGTGGATGATACCATGGGCAAGGGAAATCGTAGATTTGCACCGTATATCGGCTCGCTGTTTACCTTTTCCATATTGGGAAGCCTGATCAGCCTGCTCGGTCTGCGTTCGGTGACTGCGGATTTCAGCGTTGTACTGGCATGGGCACTGATCACATTTATCTGGGTGCACTCCACAAAGCTCCGCACGAACGGTCTGTGGGGCTATCTCAAGGGCTATGCGTCACCGATTCCGGTTATGCTGCCGCTGAATATTCTCAGTGAAGTTTCACTGCCCGTTTCCATGACAGTTCGTCATTTCGGCAATGTCGCAAGCGGTGCGATCATTTCAAGCCTCGTGTATTTTGCCCTGACAGCCATTACAAAGTCAATCGGCGTGGCATTTATGACAATTGGTATTCCTGCAGTGTTATCACTGTATTTTGATTTGTTCAGCAGCTTTATGCAGGCATTCATCTTCATCATGCTGACCATGGTGAATGTGTCCAGTGCAGCCGAAACAGATTAGGAATCATATTTTTATGAAACGTATTAAACAAAAATTTACTTGGAGGTAATTTATTATGGAAAAAGCAATTGTTCTGGCAGCATCCGCAATCGGTGCAGGTACCGCAATGATCGCAGGTATCGGCCCCGGTATCGGTGAGGGTTACGCAGTAGGTAAGGCGTGCGAAGCGATCGGCAGACAGCCGGAAAGCTCCGGTGCAGTCAGCCGTACCATGTTCATCGGCTGTGCGATTGCAGAGTCTACTGGTATTTACGGTTTCGTAGTGGCACTGCTGCTGATGTTTGCAAATCCCTTTATCGGCAAGCTGTAATCGTGAATTGGAGGAACTGAGATTTGGATTTTTTGACAATAGATGTCGGAACCATTATCTTTACCCTGATCAATACGCTGCTGATCTTCCTTGCGTTCAAGTTCATTCTGTTCAAGAGGGTGGACGGCATTCTGGAAAAGCGGCAGGCAGAACTCGCATCCACCTATGCTGCAGCCGATGAGGCACAGAATGCCGCAAATGCGGACAAGGAGCAGTATGCACAGCTGATGGCAGAGGCGAAGGAAGAAACCGCCCGCATTATCAGCCGTGCCGAAAAACAGGCACTGGCAAAGGGCGATTCCATCGTAGAGGACGCCCGCCGAGAGGCACTGGCTGTGCGTGAAAAGGCGGATCGTGATATTGCCCGTGAAATGGCACAGGCAAAGGGTGAGCTGCAGGGAGAAATCTCCGAGCTTGCAATGGAACTGGCAGAAAAGATCATGGAAGTCGGGAGGCCAAGCGGTCT
>JAZOBK010000168.1:0-6054 GCA_045595985.1 Oscillospiraceae bacterium | reverse complement strand
CACGTCCACACCCGTTTCGATGATGGTCGTGCAGACGAGAATATCCACCTCACCGTCCACGACCTGCCGCCAGATCTCGGACATTTCCTCCTCCGTCAGCTTTCCGTGGGCAACGGCAATTCTGGCGTCGGGAAACATCTGCTGCAGCTTTGAAGCACATCGCAGGATGGTGCCGATACGGTTGTGGATGTAGTACACCTGTCCGCCACGCTTGAGTTCTCTGGAAATCGCCTGCATGACCACACCCTGCTGGTATTCGGTGACATAGGTCTGTACGGGGTATCTGTCCTGCGGCGGATCGGCAAGCACGGACATATCACGGATGCCCGAAAGTGCCATATTGAGCGTTCTTGGAATGGGCGTTGCAGAAAGCGTCAGCACGTCGATGCCTGCGAATATTTCCTTAAATTTTTCCTTGTGTGCCACGCCGAACCGCTGTTCCTCGTCAATAATGGCAAGCCCCAGTGCGTGGAATTTCACATCCTTCTGAATGATGCGGTGCGTGCCGATGATGATGTCAATCTTGCCCTTTTGCAGATCCTCCAGGATCTTCTTCTGTTCCTTTGCGGTGCGGAATCGGGAGAGCATTTCCACTCTCACCGGCATACGGTCGAACCGCTGCACAGCGGTTCGATAATGCTGCAGTGCAAGCACCGTCGTCGGAGCAAGGATGGCACACTGGCGGTTGCTCAATACACATTTCATTGCCGCACGGAATGCCACCTCCGTTTTGCCGAAGCCCACATCTCCGCACAGCAGTCTGTCCATCGGGCGTGGGCGTTCCATATCCGCCTTGATCTCCTGAATGCTCTGCAGTTGGTCGTCGGTTTCGGGGTAGGGGAAACGTTCCTCAAAATTCTGCTGGAGCTCGTCGTCAGGGAAGAACGCATAGCCCTGGCTCTTTTCACGCTTTGCGTAAAGCTTCATCAGCTCATCCGCCATATCACGGACGGCTTTCCGCACATTATTGCAGGTTTTCTGCCATTGCGGAGAGGAAAGACGATTGAGCTTTATCGTGCCCTCATCCTGTGCACCGATGTATTTGGAAACCAGATCCAGCTGAATGACCGGCATATAGAGCTTTTCAGTGCCGGCATACTGGATGGTGATATAATCTCTGGCAATGCCCTCCATCTCGATTTTGTTAATGCCGATGAATCTGCCCACGCCGTGCATGGCGTGCACCACCAGATCCCCGACATGGAGATCCTCCAGTGAACGGATTTCCAGCCCTGCCTTGTGGCGGGGATTTTTTTTCCTTGCAGCGTGCAGCTTGGTCTGTACGACGAGTGCAGTTTTGTTATCGGGATAGGCAAAGCCCGCACTGATGCTCTTGGCTGTCAGAAGAACCGCACCGGGAGGACAGAGATCCTCCTCCTGGGCGATGCTGCAGCGGATGCCGTTTTCCTGCAGATCCCTGCAGAGGATGGGCAGAGTCTTTTCGCTGCCCGCTGCAAGCACCGTGCGGTAGCCGTGTGTGGTGTATTCACGCAGATCCTCCAGAAGCTGGCGGATCTCGCCGCCCCACGTCGCATTCTGCAGAGCCTCAAAGCTGATGATCTTACGGAACGGAATGCGTTCCGTTCCCTGCAGGAACTGACTGACATAGGCACAGCTTCTGCCGTCCAGAATCGTCTGCAGACCGGAAAATTCCAGCACGCTGCCGTCAAGCCCCTTGCAGAGCACGCCATCCTCAAACAGCACCTCCAGATCTTCACGCCGCTGTGCGTGGAGAGCCTGTGCCTGTCGGTGAATGTCACTGTATTCGCAAAGCAGGACGGGACCTGTCACATAATCCGTCAGAACGGTATGCCGATAGATGAGGGGATAGTATTTGTCGATATTGGCAAGACTCATGCCGCTTTCCAGTCTTGCGATGTCATGTTCGAGGTGTTCCGTGATCTGTGCGGCGTGCCTGCCCTTGAGATGTTCGGAAAACGCACGGATTTCAGAAATCAGCGTTTCCGTATCGTACAAGAGTTCCGCTGCAGGGGAGATCGTGATGCTTTCGATCTCCTCGGTACGCCTCTGGGTTTCGGGATCGAACAGGGTAAGGATGTCGATGTCATCCCCCCACAGCTCCATACGAACAGGGAAATTTGCCTGTACGGGGAAAATATCCACGATGGAGCCGCGGACGGCGAACTGTCCCTTGCCCTCGACGTTTTCACAGCGGCTGTATCCTGAGGAAACAAGCTGCTGTATCAGTTGATCCAGATTGACTTCTCCTCCTGAACGCAGCGGGATGTGGGAGCTGCGGAGCACTTCGGGTGGGATCGTCGGCTGCATTGCTGCCTCCACGCCTGCCGCTACGATGCGGATCTCTCCGCTGCTCACAGCGGAAAGCACCTGCAGCCGTTCGTGCTCATATTCGACGGATTTGCTCTCCGCAGGCAGAAACAGCAGCTCTTTTGCAGGATAATGCATGGCAATGGTGTGGCTTGCCATGGCGTTGATGTCCGCACAGAGCTTGACGGCGTCGGCGTCCGATGCCGTCAGCAGGAGGATCGCAGGGACATCCTGCCCTGCGAGTGCAATGGCAAGCTGTGCCTTGTGAATAGCAGAAAGCCCCGTCACGCAAACAGGAACTTCCCCGTCTGCAAACGCACCGCAGAGCCGCTTGAAATCGGGCAGCTCCGAAAATGTATCAGCAAAGAATCTCATGATGGTTTCCTTTATGAATTATGCGTTGAATTGGTTCATGGCGGCGTCGGTTTTTCCGCTTACGATCAGCTCCAGAGCACTGCAGGCATTTTTGCAGGCAGTTTCCATCAAGGGCATTTCGTCGTTTTTGAATTTGCTCAGCACCCAGTCGGCGAGGTTGTAGTCCTTGTGGGGCTTTTTGCCCACGCCCATCTTGATGCGTGCGAAATCCTGTGAACCCGTCAGTGCAATGATGCTCTTGATGCCGTTGTGGCCGCCGTCGCTTCCCTTGCGGCGGATGCGGAGTTTTCCCGGTTCCAGGGAAATATCGTCATAAACCACGATGACATGATCAATGTCGAGCTTGTAGAACTGCATTGCCGCTGCGACCGCTTCACCGCTGTTGTTCATATAGGTATTGGGCTTGAGCAGCAGGCATTTCTGCCCGCCGAGCACGATGTCGCCGCAGTAGCTCTTGAATTTCATATTCCGAACTTCCGTATTGTGTGCCTTTGCAAGTGCGTCAATGGTCATGAAACCCGCATTGTGTCGGGTGTTTTCGTAAGTCATGCCGGGATTTCCCAGCCCCACAATGAGCCATTGCGGCTTGCCGCCGGCATTTCCGGAGGATGCCGAAAGCTGTGCAAAGATGTCCATAATTCCCATAATTGTGGCTTCCTTTCTGTTTTTCTTCGATCGGGTACAACAACTCCGGACGGTATCTTGCGATACCGCCCCATGTCCCGTTATTTCCTATTGTTTATTATACCACAATTCCCCATGCTTTGCAAGCCGAAATTTTTGACGGGAAATCAGATTTTTCGCACAAACTTGACAAAAAAGAGGATGGGGTGTATACTGTAGTTATATTGGATAAGGAGGCTTGTTATGACGGCGACTGCATTGAAGATCATCGCACTGCTGCTGATGACAGTTGACCATGTGGGGGCATTTCTGCCCGGTATGCCGTTTATTCTGCGGTGTATCGGCAGACTTTCGGCGTGTATCTTCTTTTTCTGTGCGGTGGAGGGATTCACGCATACCCGCGACAAGCGGAAATACCTGCAGCGGCTCTATCTCATGAATCTTCTGATGGCGGCGATCGGCATTCTGTTGCCGATGGTATTCGGACGAAGTGAAGTCATCGGTACCAACGTGTTTCTTGAGATTTTTGGTATGATGCTGCTGATTTATCTGTGGGACAAATTCCAAGGCGATCGGAAAAAGCAGATCATCGGCACGGTGCTGTTTGTTGCGTACCAGTTCGGCGTGCTGTATCTGATGGAAGCGTTGCTCCAATTTTCAGGAGAAGCGGAGAGAACGGCGGTTTACGCCCTGTTTGGCTGTTCCGTGTCGTTCAGTGAGAATGCACTGTTTGTGGACTTGCTGATCCCGATCTTCTACCTTTGCAGAGGGAACAAAAAACGGCTTGCCATCGCCTACAGTGCGTGGTGCGGCTTGTATTTCTTCTGGGAGGTGCTTGGTGTGCCGTCGCTGCTCGATCCGCTGGTTGAACCGCTGGGCATCGCCTTTACTGTTTTTGGAAGCGTGACGGACAGGATGTTCCGCACGCAAATTCAGTGGATGATGATATTCACCCTGCCCCTGCTCCTTTGCTACAACGGCAAGAAAGGAAAGGGCTGGAAGTATCTGTTTTATGTATATTACCCCGTGCATATTGCAGTTTTGTATGCTGTCGGGTGCTTGTGCGGATAAAGATGAAAGCTGCTGCATGATCGAAATGCATCACGTCAAATGGAGGCAGAATCCGTCATTACAGTACTGAAATGACGTCATTTCTTATGACACACAAACCTCCCCAACTCAACCGAGTCGGGGAGGTTGCGTTTTCCATTGGGGTGTGGTATAATGAGTAACAAAGCTCAATCTGTGAATAAGTGTTTTCAGATGCTGTATTGCTAAAGGAGGGGCGATTATGATTAAAGTTCATTACATGAAATCAGAAGAAGGTTATGCGAATTGCTTTGATTTAACTTTTGAGCTTAATAAATATATACCGGAGGTTTTCTTCAAACAACATGAAAACGGAGATGGTGCAGAACTGTATTTTTATATCTCACTATTCTACAAGTTTGGTATGTTTGATTGTAGGCGAGAACATTACCATTCAATTGTTTGGAGTACATACTATGACTGTAACTGTAACGGAATTCCATTTCACATGATCTATGATCATGATTATGACATGGTATCCTTCTCTGTGCTCCCTACACACACGAATTATTGTGCAACAATCGCAGAAACAATTAGCAACTTAATCGAAACGCAAGGAATGAATGTAGAGTTAAAAGTGTAAGATGACTTGAAATATGTTGTCACTATACCGAGAACATCTTGCTGCACACAAAAACCCTCCCCAACTCATCGAGTCGGGGAGGGTTCGTATTACAATACTATTCCTGCCAAGCAGTAATTAGTTCTGGTCAGCGATAGCAGCCTGAGCAGCAGCCAGACGAGCAATCGGAACACGGAACGGTGAGCAGGATACATAGGTCAGACCCAGCTTGTGGCAGAACTCAACAGATGTCGGATCGCCGCCGTGCTCGCCGCAGATACCAACGTGCATCTCGGGACGAACAGCCTTGCCCATTGTGATAGCCATATCCATCAGCTTGCCAACACCAGTCTGGTCGAGCTTAGCAAACGGATCGTTCTCGAAGATCTTAACATCATAGTAAGCGTTCAGGAACTTACCAGCGTCATCTCTGGTGAAACCATAAGTCATCTGTGTCAGATCGTTTGTACCGAAGCAGAAGAATTCAGCCTCCTTAGCGATCTCATCAGCAGTCAGACAAGCTCTCGGGATCTCGATCATTGTACCAACTTCGTACTTCAGCTCTACGCCAGCCTCAGCGATAACAGCGTCAGCAGTCTCAACAACTACCTTCTTAACGAACTTGAGCTCCTTAACCTCGCCTACCAGCGGGATCATGATCTCAGGAACGATTGTCCAGTCGGGATGAGCCTTCTGAACGTTGATAGCAGCCTTGATAACAGCCTTTGTCTGCATTGCTGCGATCTCGGGATAAGTTACAGCCAGACGGCAGCCACGGTGACCCATCATCGGGTTGAACTCGTGCAGGGAAGCGATGATAGCCTTGATGTCCTCAACGCTCTTGTCCTGTGCAG
Organism: Oscillospiraceae bacterium; assembly: GCA_045595985.1. Classification (GTDB taxonomy): domain Bacteria; phylum Bacillota; class Clostridia; order Oscillospirales; family Ruminococcaceae; genus UBA3855. Next base: position 261 of record JAZOBK010000168.1, on the reverse strand, counting down.
CAGCCAGTGCAGCGATGTCAGCTTCGTCAGTGGGAACGAATTCGTGCAGAGGCGGATCCAGGAAACGGATAGTAACCGGGCAGCCCTCCAGAGCCTCGTACAGAGCCTCGAAGTCAGCCTGCTGCATCGGTTCGATCTTAGCCAGAGCAGCTTCTCTTTCTTCAACAGTGTCAGCACAGATCATCTCACGGAAAGCAGCGATTCTGTCAGCCTCGAAGAACATATGCTCTGTACGGCACAGACCGATACCCTCAGCACCCA
>JAZOBK010000167.1:0-9770 GCA_045595985.1 Oscillospiraceae bacterium | reverse complement strand
CGCAGGCGGGCTGGAAGAACGTATTTATGAGCTTTCCCCCGCCTTCGGCGGGGGGAAGCTCAAGAGCAATTATAGTTTTTGGACAGTCTCAATCCCTCTGCTATGCAGGGGGATTTTGGTTCTATCAGGATTCCGTTTCTGTCGTATCTTCCGTTTCTTCCACCGTTTCCTCCGTTGGCATCATGGTCGGCTTCTGGATCTCCTCCGGTTCTTCACCGTCGAGGAAATACGCTGCCGTATCACCCAGCGTCAGCACTGCTTCGGAGTTGTAAAACGCCACCATATCATCCAGTGAGGTGTACTTTTCGGAAAACTGACCGTCCTCACCGATCAGATACTGACCATACCAGAGTCCGAAAAAGCTCCAGATGCAGTTGTCACGGAACATATCGTTCATATTCGGCACGCTGCTTGTTTCGCTCAGGGCAAGCATCTTTTCGCCGCCCGTCATTCTCGACAGCAGAACGAACTGCTCATAACGGCTGCTGTAAGCGGTTTCTTCGGGCAGGTAAATATCCAGAGAGGCAATGTCGTACATCTCCGCATCCACCAGATAATCCTCGCTCTGACCATTCCAGATCCAGATGAGATTGTTCAGCTCGTGATACTCCGTCATTCTCGTGTACAGCAGCTTCCAGAGCCAGCGATAGGCGTTCGGACCGTCGCTGCCCCACCAGAACCAGTCGCCGCTTGCTTCATGCAGCGGCCGCCAGAGAACCGGAATGTCCTTTTCCGCAAGCAGCTTCAATTCTTCCGAAACACTGTCAATGTCACGCAGAATGGCGTAGCATTCTTCCGTGATCTCCTCATTGTCGTAGAGCTCGTCGATTTCATCCTGATCAAGCAGGGCAAGCTCCTTGTCCGTCAAGGCGTCCATCAGAGAGAAATCCGTATCCTTTGCATACACCGAGCTTACCCCCGTGGGGGCATCCCAGTGCCACATCAGCCCCACAATGCCGCCGCGTTCTGCCCAGCTTTCGCTTGCAGCGATGGCGTTGCTTTTTTTGACTGTGCTGTTCTTGGTATGTCCCTCCAGATCGCCAAAACGGATGGCAGGGTTCTTTCCCGTCAAACTGAAGATCAGATCCGCTTCTGTGTTGGTATCGCCTGCCGCATACTGTCCGGTCAGCATTTTACCGCCGTAATGCATACTCATATAATCCATGAGCTTCTGGGCATTTTCGGAGGCTTTTTTATTGGAAAGCTTGTAGGAATCACGGTATTCCATCTGGTACATTTCCTTGAAATCGGAAATTTCAAAATAGTCCAGTGCAAAATGCCCGTCGATCTCATCAATGGAAAGTGTGATCTCGCCCTTCGGAAGATATACACCCGAGAAGGTGACACGCACGAAATGTCCGCTTTCTTCGATCGTAAAGTCGCCGATCCTCTCGCCGTTGACCAGCAGTGCATTGGTCACCACCGTGTCAGCACATACGCTGACGGTAATGTCGTAATGCTGTGCCGCTTCGATCGTGCAGGACGCCTGCACCATATCGCCGGGATTTGCCTCAAATCCCGCAAGATAGCCGTTGCCGCTGAATCCCGTGCGGATGTTTTCCACAATCAGAAGTCCCGTGAATACCGCATCCTCCGCTTCCAGCAGAATATTGGTGTTCTGGATTTCGATCGGGGGGACATCCAATTCCACCACAGGAAAGCTCGGCCCCGTCATCTCCGTTGCCTTGGTTTCCTCCGTGGTTTCTTCCGTGGAATCATCAGAGGATTCCAGTGTTACGCTGGAGCCGGAAGGATTTCTCCGGGAACGTGAGATCGCCTGCCACACAGCCGTAACGCCGACGGCAATGACGAACAATGCGATCGCTGCGATCAGCAGCCATTTTTTCTTGTTCATATTCTCGCTCCTATGCTTTGACGCAGTACACTGCTCCGCATTCGGCGTCAAACTGTACCGTACCGTCTTTTAATTTTGCATTTACAGGGGTGTGATCCGCACGCGTCACGCTGACAACGACGTTTGTACGCAGGCAGCAGGCTGTATTGCTGAAAGCACGAATCTCCGCTGAAGTCAGCTTCCCGTTCTGCCATGCCATATCCACCTCAAAGCCGCCCCTTGCACGAAGACCACGGATGCTGCCGTTTGCCCATTCCTCCGGAAGTGCCGGAAGCAGCTGCAATTCGCCGCTGTGACTCTGCAGCAGTGCTTCTGCAATACCTGCACCGCCGCCAAAATTTCCGTCGATCTGGAACGGCGGGTGGGAGTCGAGGAGATTGGGGTTGGTCGAATGTGCCAGCAGCTTGTGAAGGTTCTCATACACCATCTGACCATCCAGCAGTCTTGCCCACATATTCATGATCCACGCACGGCTCCAACCCGTATGTCCGCCGCCGTGAATCAGCCTGCGGATCATGGTTGCCCTTGCCGCCGCTGCGAGCTTCGGGGTTTTCTGCGGCGTGATCAGGTCGGCGGGATGCAGAGCAAAGAGCTGAGAAATGTGGCGGTGACCGATCTCCACTTCGTCATAATCCTCCGCCCATTCCATGATCTGTCCGTATTTGCCGATGGTGACGGGAGGAAGCTTCGGGAGCATTGCTGCAAGGGTTTGTGCAAGCTCCTGCCGTTTGCCGAGGATTTCGGATGCGTCGATCACATTCCGGAACAGCACCGTGATCAGCTGCGTATCCATGGACGGGCCAATGCAAAGGCTGCCCTTTGTGCCGCCCGCCGTCAGATAGGTGTTTTCGGGGGAAACGGACGGCCCTGTAACAAGCTGCCCGTGCTTGTTTTCAAAGAGGTAATCCGTGAAGAATTCCGCCGCCTCGCAAAGTGCGTCAAAATGTGCTTTCAGGAAAGCCTGATCCTGTGTGAACTGATAGTGCTCAAAAATATGCAGGCAGAGCCATGCCGCACCCATCGGCCAGATCGTTGCCGGCATCCACAGATCCTGCGGTGCACAATCACCCCAGATGTCCGTGTTGTGGTGGCAGCAGAATCCCTTGGCGTGGTACATTTCCTGTGCGGTTTTTCTGCCGTGCGGCCGCATACGTTCGATCAGATCGAACAGGGGCAGGTGGCATTCGGAAAGATTGCCGCTTTCGGCTCCCCAGTAATTCATTTCGGTGTTGATATTGATGGTGAACCGACAGCCCCACGCAGGCCACATATCCTGATTCCAGACGCCCTGCAGATTCATCGGCTGTGTGCCTGCACGACTTGCGGAGATCATGAGGTAGCGGCTGTAATTGTAGTACAGCACCATGAGCTTGTTGTCATGGATATGACCGCTGCACTCTTTATTATCCACATCACTGCCACGCAGGCGTGAAAGTCTTTCGTCCGTGGGGAGAGTTTCGGCTTCACCGCCGCTGTTGTCCTGCAGTGTGAATTTCACACGGTCGTAGAGTGCTGTGTAATCCGCAATATGTGCTGCAAGGAGCTGCTGGGCAAGCTCCGACACCGTTCCTGCGTTGTCCGTAACTGCGTGCAGGCGTTCGAGTGCAGCTGCCTGATAAGCGTCGCCGCAGTAAAAGCTGGTTTCCGCTGTCAGCAGCAGCAGTGCTTCATCGGCGTCATGCACCTCCAGCGAGTGACCGATGGTTTCCACCGTGCCGCCCGTTGTCAGAACTGTCATGGCTGCGGCAAAGAAAATACCGCTGCGGCTTCCTGTTCCGCCGGTGTAGAGGATGGTGTTGTTCTCCACGGGGCGGTTGTCGTCGTAATAATTCTCCCGTCCGTCGATGGTTGTACGGAAATGCAGTTTGCCGCAGGCGTCAGCTGTCAGGTGCATGATCAGCATCTGCGACGGATGGGAAACATAGATCTCTCTTTTGAAATGCACGCCTGCATCATCGCGGAAGGAAACGCCTGCCACGGCACGGTTCAGGTCAAGCGTGCGTATGTATTCACGAGGTTTCCCCGTGAAATCAAACTGCATGGTCAGTTCGCCAAGCGGCATATAGTGTCGGGAATCCTTCGGTACGCCCTGCATTTTGCGGAATGCAAGCTCCTCCGCCTCGGTGATTTTTTCCTCCAGAAGCAGCCGGCGAATCTCAGTAAAGCCCTCGTAGGCACGGGGATTGATACGCTCACGCCTGCCGCCTGAATAGATGGAATCCTCATTAAGCTTGATGGTTTCTGTGGCTGCACCGCCGAATACCATGCCGCCGATCCTGCCGTTGCCGACGGGCAGAGCGTGGTCAAAATCCTGTGCTGCCTTTGTATACCAGAGTGTCTGTTCTGTATTCATAGATCCCTCCTGCGGGTATGCTCTGCGACGTTATGACTCCATTATCCTTCCCATTATACCATAAACTCGTGTCGAATGCAATAAAAGCGGGGGAGTTTCAGAAAAATGCCCAAAACTCAGGGGATTTCAGAATCCTGCATTCTGTGTTCACTTTGCGACGTGCGTCAGGATGCATTCGCCGACCGCCTGACAGAGTGCGTCGTTCTCTTGGAATTGTGCTGCAAGGAAACCATCATTCCCCTTCAGTGCGGTGCTCACATCCACATAATGCAGCCCTTTGCTGTCCGCAAGGGAGAAAAGCTGCCTGTTCCATTCATTCACTGCCAGTTTTTCCTCTGCACCTTCCTTTGCGGGCAGTGCTGAAAGAATGTATATGGGAGTGCTTTGATTCTTTTCTTGCAGCATTTCTGTGAAATCCGCTGTGTCGGCAATTTCAGCGGGCGAATTCAGCCACAGGTAGATCGCCATGGGCTTCTTGTCCGCAGCTTTCTTGGCGATATTTCGCATTTCCGATTCGGACATACCGGAAACGGCATCCGGAAAAACCATCTCGGATGCCGTTTGATAATATGTCGTCAGTGCCGTTACATCGCCGATCCATGCACAGAGCTGCATATGTATATCATCCGCACGATCGGATTCGGGAACGGGATTCACCGCAGCGGAAGGTTCGCCGGACTTGGTTTCAACGGGAATCACATCCTCATCGGATTCTTCCGCTTCCTGCTGTGAGTTTGTCATGATCTCCTTTTCCCAGTAATCGGGCTGTGAGGTTGCGGAAATCAGATACAGCGTAAAGCATCCACCGAATGCAATTGCGATCAACAGCAAAAGTATGCCAAGCTTGAAACGGATCAGCGGCTTGAATTTGCGTGCTTCCACTTTGCCATGCTTTCTCTTTTTCTGTGCCATGTTGCTGCCTCCATACTTTATCTACGCCCAAAGGCGGTATCATTTCTCTCAAAATTGAGCCTATAACCATTATAACCGAAACCAATTCTTTTTGCAAGGCTTTTCCCGAGGTTTTTTAGAAAATCTGTAATTTTTGTTGCAAATTCCAAAGTTCTGTAGTATAATAAGAAAAGAAGTTTATGCTCTGCCCAAAAGAGAGAAACGGCAGTACGGCATATTCGGAAACGGAGGCAGTTGTATGTGTGGATTTGTAGGATTTACGGGCTATGTTGAAAATTCCAATCAGGTCATCGAAGCCATGATGGATACCATCCGTCACAGGGGGCCGGATGCGTCGGGAATGTACGTCGACGGGGACATTGCCCTCGGACACCGCCGCCTGAGCATCATTGACATCACTGAACAGGGCAACCAGCCGCTGTACAGCGAGGACGGCAATCTTGTGCTGGTATTCAACGGCGAGATCTACAATTACCGTGAGATCCGTACGCAGCTGCAAAAGCTGGGCTATCGTTTCCGCACGGAAACCGATTCCGAGGTGCTCATCTACGGCTATGCTGCCTATGGAACAAAGCTTCTGGATAAGCTTCGCGGAATGTTTGCCTTTGTCATCTGGGACAAACGGAAGAAAATGCTGTTCGGAGCAAGAGATTTTTTCGGCATCAAGCCGCTGTATTATGCAAACATGGGTGGCACACTTATGTTTGGTTCGGAGATCAAGGCGTTTTTCAAGCACCCGCATTTTCAAAAGAAACTCAACACCGCCGCACTTGAGGAATATCTGACATTTCAGTATTCGGCAATGGAGGAAACCTTTTTTAAAAATGTATTCCGTCTGCAGCCCGCCCATTATTTCATCTGGAAGGACGGAAAGATGGACATTCACCGTTACTGGGATGTGCAGTTCAAGGCGGACAGCAAGCCCACGCTGGATGAGTGGGTACAGCAGATTTCGGGCGTGTTTCGGGATTCCGTGGAGGCACACAAGATCGCTGACGTAGAAGTCGGTTCGTTTCTTTCCAGTGGCGTGGATTCAAGCTATGCTGCCGCTGTTGCGGATGTGGATAAGACTTTTACCGTGGGCTTCGGGGATGATGAGCGATACAATGAGATCGGCTGGGCGAAGGAATTTTCCAAGGCGATCGGCAAGCAGAATTTCAGCAAGGTGATCACACCGGAAGAATACTGGGCGTCCCTTGGGCATATCCAGTACCATATGGATGAACCGCTTGCGGATCCTTCTGCGGTCGCACTGTATTTTGTGTGCGGACTTGCGGCACAGCAGCTGAAAGTGGTGCTCTCGGGCGAGGGGGCGGATGAAATTTTCGGCGGATACAATGTTTACAGTGAGCCGAACGCCACCGCCTATGACAGACTGCCGAGAGGACTGAAGCGTGCTGTCGGCAAGGCAGCGGAGAAGCTTCCCGCAAAGCGTGGTCTGAATTTCCTTGTCCGCAAGGGGAAGGATCTGGAGGAACGTTTCATCGGCAATGCCTATATGTTTACGCCTGCGGAACGCAAGGCACTACTGAAAATTGAAACGGACGCACCTGCACCGCAGGCTCTGACGGCACAGTATTACAAACGTGCGGCGGAGCAGGATGATGTGACAAAGATGCAGTATCTTGACCTCCATATGTGGATGGCAGGGGATATTCTCCTGAAAGCCGATAAAATGAGCATGGCACATTCGCTGGAACTGCGTGTGCCGTTCCTTGACAAAAAGGTCATGGCGGTTGCACAGCGGATCCCGACCAAATACCGTGTGACGAGGAAGGAGATCACCGACGAGCAGACGCCCTACGTCACAAAATACGCCATGCGGCTTGCGGCAAAGCAGGATACACCGCAGGAAACAGCAAAGACTGCCGCCAAGAAAAAGCTTGGATTCCCCGTGCCGATCCGTGTGTGGCTGAAAGAGGAAAAGTATTACAATATTGTCAAAGCACGCTTTGAAAGCGACTCGGCAAAGGCATTTTTCCATACGGAAAAGCTTGTTTCCCTGCTGGATGCCCACAGAGCCGGCAAAGCGGACAACAGCCGCAAGATCTGGACGGTGTTCATGTTCCTTGTGTGGTATGGCGTGTATTTTGAAAATACGGATCCATCATAAAACTCCGAAGTGGAAACGGAATGATCCTCAAGAAAGGAGAAATCTGCTATGGCAAGTAATGTCACCTACAAATACATTAAGGAAAATGCAGATATTATGGAATATATCCGTCGTGCCGACGATGAGCTGAAAGCTCTGGGCTACACGGAGCATTCCTTTGCTCATGTGGAACGGGTAGCACATACCGCAGGTGCAATTCTGACAAGTCTGGGATTCGACGATCGAACCGTGGAGCTTGCAAAAATCGCAGGCATGATGCACGACATCGGCAACGTCGTCAACCGTATTGATCATGCCCAAAGCGGGGCGGTCATGGCTTTCCGCCTGCTGGATAATATGAATATGCCGGCGTCGGAGATCAGCCAGATCATTTCCGCCATCGGCAACCATGACGAAAGCACGGGACAGCCGCTGAATCCTATTTCCGCTGCACTCATCATTGCCGACAAGAGCGATGTGCGTCGCAGCCGTGTGCGGAACAGCGACCTGCTGACCTTTGATATTCACGACCGTGTGAACTACGCCGTGGAACGTTCCGAGGTGCATCTGAATGAAAGCAAGACCTCGGTGGTTCTGGAGCTGACGATAGATTCAGCGATTTCCACCGTGGCAGAGTATTTTGAGATTTTCTTGCAGCGTATGCTGCTGTGCAAGAAAGCGGCACAGTTTCTGGGGCTGAAGTTTGAATTGATCATCAACGGCACAGCCGTGCTGTAAACAAACCATTCAAATGGGAATAGTATAAAAGGAGGAATGCCGAATGTTTTCTGATTTTCCGCATCTGATCGACCTCAACGACCATCCCGTTTCCTGGTGGAACGGTCTTCTGGATCTTGGTGAAAAGATCCTGCAGAATCCTGCACTTTACGCCAACAGCTGCAAGGGCAAGCTCATGGGAACTCTTTTTTATGAGCCGTCCACAAGAACGCAGATGTCCTTCCAGACGGCAATGCTCCGACTGGGCGGAACGGTGATCGGATTTGACAATCCGGCAACATCGTCCGTTGCCAAGGGCGAAAATCTTAAGGATACGACGAAGATCGTCAGCGGCTATGCCGATGTGATCGTTATCCGCCATCCTACCGTCGGCTCTGCCAAGGCGGCTGCACTGACAGCGGATTGCCCCGTGATCAACGCAGGCGACGGCGGACATCTGCATCCGACACAGACGCTGACCGACCTTCTGACGCTGAAGGTGGAAAAGAAAACGCTTTCGGGGCTGACCATCGGACTCTGCGGTGATCTGTACAACGGCAGAACCGTGCATTCCCTGTGCAAGGCAATGAGCTGCTATCCGGACAACCATTTCATCATGATCTCCACAAAGGAACTGCGTATGCCGTCGTATATCAAGGATTTTATCCGTGCAAACGGCGGCACATTTGAGGAAGTGGAGAGCCTTGAGGAGGCGATCCCGAAGCTGGACGTGCTGTATATGACACGCATCCAGAAGGAGAGATTTGCTTCCGAGGAGGAATATCTGGCACAGAAGGATACCTATATCCTTACGACAAAGAAAATGCAGCTTGCCAAGCCCGATATGATCGTAATGCACCCGCTGCCCCGTGTGGATGAAATTGCGGTAGCCGTGGATGATGATCCAAGGGCAATGTACTTCAAGCAGGCGAAGTACGGTATGTATGTACGCATGGCACTGATTCTGACGATGCTCCAGAGTACGGCACGCACGGAGCTGCTTGTGGGCGAGGTGCATCCGAAGGTAGCGTGCACGAATCTCAAGTGCATTACCCACGCCGAAGTCTACCTGCCAAAGAGTTTTACAGGAACGGGAACAACGCTGACCTGCGAATATTGCGATAACCGACTGCTGCTGGAGCATTGATGCGAATACAAAAAACCTGAGAAGAAACGTTTCTTCTCAGGTTTTGTTTTTTATACTGTCGGTCGGAATTACTCCGCACTCTCCATCTTCTTGATTTCTTCCTCGCACTTTTCCAGAAGCTTGCCTGTTTCCTCATCATGCGTCAGGTCACGGAATACACGCAGGTAGAAGGATGCCGCCTTCCATTCTTCCTTTTCGAGTGCCTGATCTGCCAGTGCGGATGCAACTGTGAGTACGTTTGGATCCGGTCCGTTGGGAAGCTCGAAATCCGCAAATGCCTGCAATACGTCCTTGCGTGTCGGCGGTGTGATCTTTTCACCCTTGAGCTTCGCAACATACTGCAATTCTGAACGTATTGCGGGATGATCGGCATAAACGATGCTTTCAAAATAGAAGCAGATCGCCTTGTCGTACTCCTTCTTTTCTACGCAGTAGTAACCCATGTTTGCGTAGCAGCGTGACAGTGCGTAGGGGCTTGCACAAACGGGGAGCGTGTCACGGATGACTGCAAGCAGCTTTGCGTGATCTTTCAGCAGCTTGTAAGCCTCTGCCAGCTCAAAGCGGGGATCGGGGCTGACGGGGTTGAAGCGGATTGCTTCCTCCAGTACCGGAATCGCCTCCTCAATGCGGCGTACTTCGATTAGGTTGTATGCGTGTGCGGTCAGGAATCTGACGAAATCAAACGGCGTCTTTT
>JAZOBK010000166.1:0-5474 GCA_045595985.1 Oscillospiraceae bacterium | reverse complement strand
CGTAAGTAATGCATCTAAACAATGGCTCCCCGGAAACGGAGAGTCATTGTTATATATTGGCATAAAATAGAACGGCAGGTGTGACATGAAAACAATTGTAATTATTTCCAGCGAAGATCAGTATTTTGAAACATTGGCAATCACATTAAGCAAACAATTCACTGTAGAAAGGTATAGCAGTATATATCAAAATGCCGCTGATCTTATTCTTGTTGTCGCAGAAGATCGGTCTTCCGAGTATTTTAATGCTCATGCCGCACTTAAGAATAAGTTTAACAACGTCCCTGTTGTTTTTCTTTGGGTACAGGAAGATTCTTTCCGTTTACTGCATGAAAAAAATATTGATGCACTTAACGGGATTATCGTTCAGAAAGATGATGATAGTCTGCTGAAAGTATTATCGGAAGCAATCACGAAAATTGATTCTGAAAATAACCATCAGCATCTGAGCGACATTCAGTCGGATATACACAATATGTATTGTGGAAAATCTGAAAACGGTGCACTTGAGGTAGAGTACAACAATTTCGCACGCATCTATCAGTTTGTTGAGCAGCTGATCGTTCGTTCAGGAAAACCCATGCAGACACTGCTGTTAAGTCTTACTCCGTACAAGGGAATGACACCGAGCATTGAGAATCTGACATATGCCAAATCCATACTTTCCGACGCCATCCAGCAGACTCTGCGTAAAAACGATGTAATGACACATTATAGTGCATCTCAAATACTTGTGCTCCTTGTTGATGCCGATGATGCAGGCGGACATTTCGCAACAAATCGCATTATTAATTCGTTTTTTGGAATGTATGAAGAAGATTTTTACGAAATAGATTACGATATCCGACCTGTTGGTAAAAAACGCAAATAAAGATCAAGAGCAGTGCATGAATTATGCACTGCTCTTTTTTTAAAAGGATTCATTCACAATCAAATCCGAAATCGCCTTACGATCTTCTTCATGTCGTTCGGAAGATTTCAAAGGTTCATCAGGATAACCGAATACCGTCAGATTGACAGGCTCATAGCCATCGGGGATGTTGAACGCTTCCTTTACAACATCCGCTTTGAAACGGCAGATCCACAGTGATGCAAGCCCGAGATCCGTTGCTTCCAGAACCATATGTGTGCTGACAATGGAGGCATCAATGTCCGAAATGATCTTACCGTCAAAGGAGCGATGCCAAGTGTTTTCAATATCCGCACAAATAAGAATCGCAAGCGGAGCATCGTAGAAATTGGCAGCATCCTTAAGCTTTGTCAAGCCTTCCACACTCCGAATGACCAGTAGCTTAAAAGCCTGGCTGTTCTTTCCTGTTGGTGCAATCCTTGCAGCCTCAAGGATTTTATCCAGTTTTTCGGGTTCGACCTTTTGGTTACTGTATTTGCGTGTGGAGCATCTCTTTTTTGCAAGTTCCAGAAATTCCATAACACTCATCCTTTCATGACAGTGCATCACACAAGCGGTGCACTGTTTATTTTTTTCATAAGCCGGATGTCCGATCCGACAAAATGCATACATTCATATACCGCAAACAACCTTGAAACAATGCGTTCTTCGTATCTTCTACGGATGGAGAGCAGGTCCAGATTGGTATTGATGATTGTTGGCAGACCACGATTGATGCGGGTATTGATAATATTATAAACTGTAGAAACATAGAATGGTGTATCAAACTCTGTACCGAGATCATCCAGAATCAGAAGATCCACATTGAGCAGAAGATCCAGTGTGTTCATCTCAGATTTATCTCTGCCAAAATGTTCCTTTTCCACCTGCTGAAGTAAATTGATGATGGAATCATAAATGACATCATATCCCTTACGAAGCACTTCATTTGCAATTGATAATGAAAGATGTGTTTTTCCCAAACCCGTCTTTCCATAGAACAGAAGGCTTGGGGAATGGGAAGTAAAATCTTCTGCATATCTTTGACAAGCCAGAAAAATAGACTGCATTGTTGCATAGCAATCGCACCCTTGCTCATCTTTTTTATTGCGGTAATATTCTAATGAGAACTGATCAAAACTGGAAAGCTCCAGCTGTGCGTGCTCATTCATTCTGTTGATAGCGAGCTTAGCGATGAGCTTCTTCAAGCAATCACAGTAATGCCCTCCGTGATAACCGGTATCCTGACAAACACCACAGGTGTAGTGGATATCCAGATAATCTGCGGGATAACCGTGTTCCTGTAAAAGTCTGGCAGAGAGCTGCTGTGCCTCCATATTCTGACGGCTCAATCCTTCCAGCCGTTCCTGAACATCTTCGTTACTTTGTACAGTATCGAGAATTTTGATCGCTGTCTGTGCAAGCTGACGGTTGATCTCTGCGATTTGCGGAATTTTTTCATTCACTTCATGATAGCGGCGATCATTCTCGGATTTTGCATATAATCTTCTGGAAGATACAGTACGCAGAGCTTCCTGAAAAATCAGATCATTCATCCTTTACATCCTTTCTGAATCGGTTAACAACACTCAGATATTCATCAAGCTGTACATCATCCTGTGCGGTATGCTTCGCAGTTTTTGAACCCGATGCACTGCGTGCCTGTTTTGCCTGTTCCGGTGTTGTGATTCCCTGTGAATTCCATTTTTCAAGAATCGTATTGATGTATTTGAAATTCAGCTTTTCAATGCTTTCAATTGTAATTTCATATGCATATTGGATCAGCTCCATTGAATATCCAGCTTCACGCCATTTTTCAATATACTTCTTTTGCTGTGTAGTGGGGCTGTGCTGCATTTCAAACATCTTTCGAATTGTCGAAACATAGCTATGCTCCGACGTTAATCTCTTGATTTCCGCCTCTGCCTGCTGCATGGTCGTAATATCCTGTTCCATCCAGCTGATTGCAATGGATTCGGCATACGACATACTAACCTTATCAATGGAAACACAATATCCCAGAAGCATCAGAAGCACTTCGCTACGCATACCCAGATAACTGTGAATCCAAAGCAGAGAACGCTGTTCCATATGGTTGAGCATTCTTCCAAACAGCTTTTCCGTACAGAGAAACAGATCTTTCAGCTCCTGTGATTGTTCAAGAGAATGAGCGATTTCCGATGGATCGAGCTTGATCTCCTTGCTGCCTCTTTGCACTTTTGGCTTCTCGGTTTCCTTAACTGTTCCGACTTCCTCTGCAGCCAAAGCTGTCATAAAGTCGAAGCTTTTTTGTGTATCGGAGGCATCGGCAGACTGTAAAATATTCGCCTGAATCCAGAACTGCACCGATTCATCGGCAGCTTCTTCGGATATATGGAAGTACTCTGCAATTTTGGCAGCAGAAGCCCCCTGATTTCTCAACAGATAAAGAAGCACCTTTAACTGTGTTTCCGATGCCAGTCGAATAAAGTGATCTACCACAGCCGAGGGAACGGCAAATACATTTCCCCAACAGCCAAAATTAACCTGATATTCCATGCTTTCTCCTTAAGTGATTTATATCATGTGCTGGAAGAATCTGAAACAAATTCTTCGCAGGAATGAACTATCCTGATAAATTGCTTTTGCAAGTTTCTTTGTGATTTGAATCAACAACGTTAGTTCTGTTTTCGTAATTGTGTGATGACTGAATTTTGCCTTTGCAGCAATTGTCACCGCATCCTCCAGCTTGTAATCTCCAAGATACTTACCACATTTTTCATTACCCTGTTCGGTAATATCGGCTATACGCTGTACTCGTGTATCAACACCGCAATAGGAAAGCAATCGCAGCAAATAGGCATATACACAAACTGCAGCAGCATTTGTATTTTTCTGTGTAAATAGGCGATTACGTCTTCTGACGGAAAGTTCCCACAATAGGTAAATGCTGCCGACAATGGCTGCAATCACAAGAAAACATCCCAAAACAATGAAAAAGGGAAGAAGATTGACCTCTGTCTTTTCTTCCGGCACAACAGGCTGCGGAACCTGAACGGGTGCTGTTGTACTTACAACAGGAGTTGTTATGGCTGCAGGAACGGTGGGAGCAGTGGTTTCAATTACCGGTTCACTTGGCACTGGTACTTCCACTGCCTGTGTGTATGTGAATTCAAAGGGAACCCAGCCCCATCCGTCAATGTAAACCTCAATCCATGCATGAGCATTGCTGTCGAGTACATCAACCACATATACCTCTTTGCCATCAATTTTGGTTTTCTTCAGTGTTGGATTATCGCTGCAATTCACCATATAGCCCTCGCAGTATCTTGCAGGAATACCTGCCATGCGTGCCAGAACGACGCCTGCGGTTGCGTAGTGCATACAGTAGCCCTTATGATTGTCAAGCAGGAAGTATTCCACGAAATCCCTGTCAACCGGTGTTCTGCCTGGTGCCAGAGTATAGTCGGCGTCATCGCTCACCGCTTCACGCAGCTCCTGCAGAAACTGCATTGTTTCCGATGGGGAAGCTGTATCTGCATGAAAACGATTGAGCAGATATGCATAGGCGTCACGAACATTCTGCATTGCCTGTGTTTCGGGCACTGCGGTGTGATGTTCCTGTACAAACTCAAGATAGCCTTGTTCTGCAAAATTCACTGCATACCCTCCGAACTGGAGCTGAGGATCAAGATTTTCAATCAAAGCTTCCTCAAAATTCTGATTTTGCAGGATCTCATAACTGCTCGGAAAATTTGTAAACTGATTATCATGCAGATAAGAAAGTTCAGTATTTTTCTTAAATCCATAAGGGACACTCTGTTTCACAACCCGATTCAGATTCTGCATGGCCATTGTAATCGTTTGAGGGTACCGAAGACTCATATTCTGATACAAAAAATCCTGTGGATAATACTGCAGTGTTTCAAACGTGTCAAATACTTCATTATTTTCGTAAACATCCAGTGGAAGCATTCCCCATGTATTGTCGCTGTAAATTTCACCGGTAATGTATTTCAAATATAGTCTGCCCTCCGGTAAATCGGAAAATGTAAGTCCGGAAATAGAAATATTTCTGTATTGCTGCCTTTCCTCACGCCCAAGCTTGACAACAACACGATCTTTTCCGATCTTGCGGTTCAGTCCCGTAAAACCCAGGAAGCCTTCGGGATCATTGAGCATCAGGGAATTGAATTGCTCCTGTACGTTACGTCGAAGCTCCTTAACATCCTCACTACGTTTGTATTCTGTTATCTGCAGGATCTGCTCAACACTGAAACATAACAACATCACAATGCAAAGCACAAAAATTCCGATCTTTTCCGTTACCATGAATCGCATACTGGTAACCGGAAAGAAAGTATTATCCCTTCGCAAAAAGCTGTTTTGCTCTTTGCCGTGATATGCACCGAAATTGGACATATGCACCGCAGCCATGCTGAACCAGAACGCATAGAGCATGATTGCAAACAAATGATTTGCAGTCACACCGAAATATAATCCGATTTCCACATAAGGAAATGTTGCGATCAAACTCAAAAAGAAATTCTGAAAATGTATGACTGCATAACAAAGCATAAGAATAATCGGAAAAGATGCAAGAACC
>JAZOBK010000165.1:0-2493 GCA_045595985.1 Oscillospiraceae bacterium | reverse complement strand
GTACAAATTAGCAGAAAATCCATGCTTTTCCCAAATATTCTTGCAAGAAAATTTTATGTTTTTATTCATTTTCTATGGATTTTTTATGAATTGATTGATTGTGTTTTTCAGCATTCCTCAATTTCGTTCTGTCACCGGCACAGAGCTGTCAGGAATATGAAAAGCAAAAACCGTGCAGGACTGCAGCATCCTGCACGGATATTCTGGAGCACTTGTACCCATTGCTGTGCTTGTCAGACCAATGATAAGACCCTGATGGGGATACCGCAAATATCCACTTGACAAAACAGCGAAAATCTGCTATGATTAGTACATACGGGGCATTAGCGCAGCTGGGAGCGCATCACACTGGCAGTGTGGGGGTCAGGGGTTCGAATCCCCTATGCTCCACCAATACGGCGTCCGCACTTGGACACATTCGGAAGTTTCCTTTTTGAAGGGAACTTCTTTTTTGCATATTCCTCTTTTATTTGGAAAATATACATATTCACTCGCTGTCCAACTCCCGCATCTCAATACCAAAAAAGAATTCAAAAATTTTGACAAAGATTTAACATAAATACACTTGCATTCCGAGAGATTTGGCTGTATAATATATAATGGTAAATTTGGTTCGTTTTTGCCGTTATGTAAATTTTTAGTTTGAAACGGAGTGCTGATAATGAGAAAAACAAAGATCGTATGTACCATCGGCCCTGCAACGGATGACGAGAACGTTCTGCGTGAAATGATGCTCGCCGGCATGAATGTTGCCAGATTCAACTTTTCACACGGTGATCATGCAACGCATGAAATGCGATTCCGTGAAATTGTCCGGCTTCGCACAGAGCTTGGACTTCCCATTGCCACCATGCTGGACACCAGAGGTCCCGAGGTACGCCTTCGTAAATTTGTGGATGATAAGCCCGTAGAGATCCATGACGGTGACCTTTACACGCTCACAACGCAGGATGTCCCCTGCACCAATGAAGTCGGCAGCGTTACATTTTCAAAGCTTCCGCAGGATGTTTCCATTGGCACTCGCATTCTGATCAATGACGGTCTGGTGGAATTGCTGGTTGAGAAAATCGCCAAAACCGACATTATCTGCCGTGTCATTCACGGCGGCATTCTTTCCAACAACAAAAGCATCAATGTGCCGGGCGTACAGCTCTCCATGCCCTATTTAAGCGACGCCGACATGAACGATCTGGAGTTTGGTGCAAAGATGGGGTATGATTTCATTGCCGCAAGCTTTGTACGCACCTCCGCAGACATCAATTACCTTCGCAAGTTCACCCACAGCCTCGGCTGGTTCAATGTTCGCATCATTGCGAAAATCGAAAATCTGGAGGGTGTACAGAATATTGATGAAATCCTCGAGGTTGCTGACGGAATCATGGTAGCCCGCGGTGACATGGGCGTAGAAATTCCCTTTGAGCAGATTCCCGCTATTCAGAAGGAACTGATTTCTAAGGGCTACAACGCCGGCAAGCAGGTGATCACCGCAACGCAGATGCTCGAATCCATGATCACACACCCCCGACCGACCCGTGCGGAAATCACCGATGTTGCAAATGCCATTTATGACGGCACAAGTGCCATCATGCTGTCGGGTGAAACCGCAGCAGGGCAGTTCCCCGTTGAAGTTGTCCGCACGATGGATCTGATTGCAGCAACCACGGAAAAGAACATAGACTACAAGCATGAATTCGACACCCGCAAGGAATCGGATAATACCAGCATTGCCGAGGGCATTGCTCACGCAACAGTAACAACAGCACATGACCTCAACGCCAAAGCTATCATCACTGTTACCAAGCGTGGCAAAACCGCACGACTGATTTCCAAATATCGTCCCGCATTCCCCATTATCGGCTGCACGACTGATGAAACAAACCAGCGTCAGATGAGCATGAGCTGGGGCGTGACACCGATCGTGATTGACGAGGAAACCAATACCGACGTTCTGTTTGCAAAGGCTGTTGCCGCTGCCAAAGCACATGGCATTGTGGAAGACGGCGATCTGGTTGTCATCACGGCAGGCGTACCTCTGGGTATTACGGGTATGACAAATATGATGAAAGTAGAACGCATCTGATATGCATCTCCGACCACATAACATATCGGGCTGTTTTGACAGAAAACAGCTCGATTTTCTTTTTTTCGCAAAAACTTTTGTCGGAATTTATGGGTTTGACGGAGGTCCCATTGACTTAAGCTGACAATTTATGATATGATAGAAAACGAAGTGCGTTAAATGAAAGGAGAGCTTCATGAATCAGAATATGTTTGCGGCACTGCTGTTTGCAATGCTCTCCGGAATGCATCCGGAGGAAGCTGCACCGGAAAACAGCAAGCCGCAAAGCACCCTTGCTTCTGCCAATACAGAAACAGAACCGGCAGAAGAACCCGTCAAAACATAGAAAATGCCCCCGACATTCGTCGGGGGCATTGGGTTATTCTGTTTCAGAAAGTGACGATTATTCCTCGTCCTCTGCCTCGTACTCAGCT
>JAZOBK010000164.1:0-6576 GCA_045595985.1 Oscillospiraceae bacterium | reverse complement strand
TCTCTTAAAAATGCTACAATAAATTGAGAAATTTTTTTAATTTCTTTTAGGTCATCCACACAATGTTTAAAGCATTAAATTTTTAGCTATGGAGCGTGATTTTATGGATAATTTTCAGTTTTGGAGCCCCACAGAATTTGTATTCGGAAAGAACACAGAATCCGAGTGTGGTGCTTATGTAAAAAAATACGGCGGCACAAAGGTGCTTGTTCATTATGGCAGCAGTTCTGCGGTTCGTTCAGGTCTGCTTGATCGTGTAACTTTCTCCCTTCAGAACGCAGGTATTGCCTATGTTCTGCTTGGCGGTGTTCAGCCAAATCCCCGTGATACCAAAATCTATGAAGGCATCGACCTCTGCCGCAAGGAAGGCGTGGATTTCATTCTTTCCGTTGGAGGCGGCTCCTGTATTGACTCTGCGAAGGGTATTGCACTTGGCGTTCCCTATGAGGGTGATTTCTGGGATTTTTATGGAACAGGAAAGCCTGTTGAGAAGGCTCTGCCCATCGGTACTGTTCTGACGATTGCAGCAGCCGGAAGTGAAGGCTCCGGTGCATCTGTTGTCACAAAGGAAGAAGGAATGCTCAAGCGTGATGTGGGATCCGACCTTCTTCGTCCGAGATTCTCCATCCTGAACCCTGAACTCACCTGCACACTGCCCGCTTATCAGACTGCTTGCGGTGCAACGGATATTATGGCTCATGTATTTGAGCGTTATTTTACCAATACGAATGAAGTAGAAATCACAGACCGCCTTTGCGAAGCGGTGCTTCTGACCATGGTGAAAGAAACTCCTCGTGTTATCGCTGATCCCTATAATTATGAAGCAAGAGCCAACATTATGTGGGCAGGTACCGTAGCTCATAATGATATTATCGGCGTCGGAAGAAGTCAGGACTGGAACAGCCATGGCATTGGGCATGAACTTTCCGGTCTGTATGACTGTGCACACGGTGCAGGACTTGCAGTGATCATGCCAGCATGGATGGAATTTGTATGTTCCCACAATGTAATGCGTTTTGCACAGATGGCAGTACGCATCTGGGGTTGTGAAATGAACTTTGAGAATCCCGAAGTGACCGCAAAGCAGGGAATTGCTGCATTCCGCCGATTCCTATCTTCCATTGGAATGCCCATCAATTTTGAGCAGCTCGGAGCAAAGGAGCAAGACATTCCTGTTCTGGTTGAGAAATTCGGCCTTGGTGAAGATGGAAGAACGGGGGGCTTTGTATCGTTATCGTCCGCAGATGTTGCTGAGATCTATCGCATTGCTGCCAATGCCGTTCTGTAAGGAGGAAATCATATGAAAGCACTTCTGATTGGCGGAACCGGAATTATCAGTATGGCGATCACGGAGCTGCTTGTAGAACGTGGATGGGAAGTATACCTTCTCAATCGCGGCAGCAGAACTTCCGAACTTCCGCAGGGTGTTCATGTGATTGAAGCGGACATTAACAATGAGGCTGATGTTGCTGAAAAAATTGCCGATATGCAGTTTGACTGCGTTGGGGAATTCATCGGTTTTGTTCCGTCACAGCTTGAGCGTGATGTACGTCTGTTCAGAGGAAAAACAAAGCAGTACTTGTACATCAGTTCTGCATCTGCATATCATAAACCCCTTTCGGATTATGTGGTTGATGAGGGAACAACACTTGCTAACCCCTACTGGGAATACTCCCGCAACAAAATTGCTTGCGAGGAATATCTTCTGAAGCAGTACCGTGAAAGCGGATTCCCGATCACCATCATACGTCCGAGCCATACTTATGACAAGCGTTCCGTACCACTGGGCGTACACGGTAATAACGGCAGCTGGCAGGTAATTCGCCGTATGCTCGACGGCAAGCCCGTTATCATTCATGGCGACGGCACATCCCTCTGGACAATGACGCACAACAGCGATTTTGCAAAGGGGTTTGTGGGACTGATGGGTAACCCTCACGCTATCGGAGAATGTTTTCAGATCACATCCGATGAATCGGTAACATGGAATCAGATCTATCAGGCAATTGCCGATGCACTCGGCGTGGAACTGAAAGCATACCATGTATCCTCTGAATTCCTTGCAGCTGTCAGCAATTACGATCTGACAGGCAGTCTGATCGGTGATAAGGCAAATACCGTTGTTTTCGACAATACCAAGCTCAAGCGTGCTGTACCCGATTTCAAGGCAACGGTTCGTTTTGAAACCGGTATCCGTGAAACGATCGACTATGTTCTAAAGCATCCGGAATGTCAGACTGCTGATCCGGAATTCGATGCATGGTGTGACAGCGTCATTGCAGTTCTGGAAAATGCAAAAAAGGAGATCAATTATCATGATTAATATTAAAGGAAAATGGGCACTGGTAACCGGTGCAAGCCGTGGAATCGGCAGACTTGCCGCACTGAAACTTGCAGAACAGGGCTGTAATATCGTTGCACAAAGCCGTGACATGAAACATACGGAAACCCTGCTTACAGAACTGACGGCACTTGGCGTGAAAAGCTATGCTGTGTCTGCTGAACTTTCCAATGTGGACGAGGTTCGTGCAATGCTACAGGAAATTGATACAAAGGGCACACAGATCGACATTGTTTTGAATAACGCTGCTGTGCAGATCGCATATCGAACGAATTATTTCAAGACACCCGTCGAGGATTACACTACAAGTTTTCAGATCAATACGATCGCTCCGATGGTGATCTGCTATCATTATCTCCCTAAAATGATTGAACGTGGATTTGGAAGAATCGTCAACACCACAAGCGGCATCCGTCTGGAGCCCGAGCAGGCTGGTTATTCCGCAAGTAAGGCAGCTTTGGATAAAGTTACGATTGACATCGGCTCTAAAATTGAAGGTACCGATGTGATCATCAGTCTGACAGATCCGGGTTGGTGCAGAACGGATCTTGGCGGTCCAAATGCCCCAAATGCTCCGGAAAGTTCGATTCCCGGCGTTGTTGTTGGTGCTTTCGTGAATGACAAGAAATCCGGCAGACTTTTCTGTGCCGGCGACTTTGCAGGACTTTCCCTCGAGGATGCTGTAAAGAAAGCGGAAGAAATGCCTGCGATTTACAATTAAAAGGGGTTAAGCGTTATCCTATATTGCGGATAACGCTTTTTTCTATTGCAAATATGGTGTTTTTATTGACGAAGAAGGTTATTTGTGGTATAATATAGCTATCATTATAGTGAATCGTTTTATGTAGAGATAGCATCTCTTTGAAAAATTTGAAAAGAAAAGAGGATATCTTATGTTATGTAAATTCAAACGATGCCTTGCAGTTGCAACGGCTTTGTTTTCCACATTGTCCGTTGCCGCACAATTCCCTGAATATGTCGAGCCTAATGTTGAGGCAGCAAGTGCAGTTCTTGCATTCCCCGGTGCAAAGGGCGGCGGAAGTCTTGCAACGGGCGGACGTGGGGGAAAAGTAATTCATGTAACCAACCTCAATGACAGTGGTGAGGGTTCCTTCCGTGAAGCTGTTGGCACGTCGAACAGCATTGTCGTTTTTGACGTTGGCGGAACGATCGAACTGAAAGGCGACGTTGTGGTTGCGTCCAATGTAACCATTGCAGGACAGACAGCCCCTGGCGGTGCAGGTGTTACACTTAAAAATTTCAAACTTGGACTTGGCGGTGATAATATCATCTGCCGATTCATCAGTTCACGTCCGGGTGAACGTGGTACCAATGCCGATTATGACGCATGGGGCGGTGCAAAGGGTGCCAATTCCATTGTTGACCATTGTTCGATCGGTTGGGCGAATGATGAACAGTGGGGCTTGTATTCCGCAAATGATAACATTACCGTGCAGTATACAGTTCTTGGTCCGTCCAATTCCTTTTCCTATCATAGTAAGGGAATCCACGGCTTCGGCATCATGCTCGGACGAACCAACGTAACATGGGATCATAACCTGATCGTACATAATGTATCCCGTAATTTCCGAGGAAAAGTTCCGGGAACGGGCGTTGCTGACTTCACCAATAACGTCATCTATAACTGGGGTTCGCAGACTGCCTACGGTACCATCGGTCATGTCAATTACGTCGGAAATACACTGAAAAAGGGAATCTCCACTGTTGGCGGACATAACTATGTCAGCGTCGGTGACAGCGGCAGTGCACCCGAGAATTATCGCATCTATCTTACTGGAAACCGCTTCCTCAACAAGGATAATACCCAGTACAGCAACTACTCCGATAATAACTGGGCAGGTATCAAATACGGTGACGGCAAGAATGAAAGCAATACACGTTCTAATTCCTATTTCCCGATGATGGTGAATGGCACGGATGTATCCTCTGTATTAACAGTTGAAAATGCCGCTGCAGCCTATGAAAACGTGCTGGATTACGCCGGAAACGGTATTGCTCCTGATAAGAGAATTGCCATCGACCAGCAGGTTGCTTATGAAACCCGTACCGGAACAGGTACACTGACCGGTGCAAGACCCTACTATGAAGCTACCGCAGATCAGAAAGCGACCATCGACAAATACTCCATGCAGTGCGGAGTCAAGTACGAATATCCCGCACCGGTACTAATGAAGACGATTACTGATAACGATAATGATGGCATGGCAGATGATTGGGAAGCAGCAAGAGGGCTTGATCCCAATGATCCGAGCGACACCAACAGCGACTACTGCGGATTAGGATATACCAACATTGAATATTACATCAACGACCTGACAGTAAATGCATTTCCGAAGGGTGTTGTAGAACTTTCTCCGACGAATGTAACCATTGAAAAGATCTCTGCATTCTCTCAAATCGAAGCGGAGAATTATTCCGACCAGTCGGGCGTTACCGCTGAAGATCTCACAGATGGCGGAAAATGCGTTGGCTACATTGAAAACGGCGACTATATCATGTTCAGACGTGTGGACTTTGAAGAAGGAGCTAAGAGCTTTACTGCCAGAGTCGCAGGAAATGCTGCAAAAATGGAGCTTTATATTGATTCGATTAACGGCAAACCTGCGGCAACCTGCAGCTTTGAAGGAACCACCGGATGGCAGGATTGGACGGATGTTGTTGTCAATACCAAGGCAATCACCGGAACACATAATCTGTACATCAAATTTGTCGGCGGTGATAGTTATTTGATGAACATTGACCATTTTTCATTCAGCAAAGAACCGGTTCTGATCACCGACAGACTGATCACGAGTCTGTTTGTCAATGACGACTCAAATTCTGCCAACTGGAAGCTTGCAGATGATCTCCAGCTTGGTACCTTGGTGTTCGGCGACCGTGATTTTACCTACGCTGCTATTCCCGATGAATTGATCGGTGCGGAATTTATCCAGACGGCGTGTGAATCCAAATATTATTCTGCTGATCTTGGTGAATTTACAGCAGGACAAAACCTCATCGCCTATGTCGGTTACGACAACAGAATTGCAAGTGTTCCGTCATGGCTCTCCGCGTGGGAGAAAACAGGTCAGACAACGGTTGACAATAACGGTGTCACATTCGATCTGTACAAAAAGTCTTTCAAGCAGGGGGAAACCATATTCCTCGGCTCCAATAATGAGTCCTACCAGTGCGTCAACTATACGGTATATGCCGTTCAGGATGAAGAAACTGTTCCGGAACCCGTGGAAATCACCGGTGACATCAATCGGGATGGCAGTCTGGGTATTCTGGATATTATTCTGTTCCAGAAATATCTCCTGAATCTTGATCATCTGACAGAGGAACAGAATCAGGCAGCAGATCTCGATGCGGACGGCAAACTGAATGCCTATGACCTTGCGTGGCTCAAACGTCTTTATCTAAATCAAACAGTGATTGAATCATAGCAAGACCAATCATATCACCCGATGTATTATTTTGAACCGAACCAAATCATTGGTTCGGTTCATTTTATATTATCTGCAATTTCAAAATGGAGTTATGCACAAATACGTAATTACTATTGACATTTTTTTGAAGGTATGTTATAATAATAGTATCATTTGCGTAGTATCACGCTGTAATAGTGAAAGGAGTAATTATCATGGGACTTATTAAAGCAATTTCCGGTGCTGTAGGCAGCACAATGGCGGATCAGTGGAAAGAATATTTCACTTGTGATGCAATGCCCGATGATTTACTAATGATCAAGGCAAGAAAAAGAGTTACAGGGCGTTCCTCCAACACAAAGGGAAACGACGATATTATCACGAACGGCAGTGTATTTACTGTTGCAGACGGACAGTGTGCGATTATCGTAGATCAGGGTAAGATTGTCGAAATTTGTGCACTCGCCGGTGAATATACTTATGATATGTCCACGGAGCCGAGCGTTTTTTCCGGAAGTCTTGGTTCCAGTATTCTCGATACATTTAAAACAATGGGAAAGCGTATCAGCTTTGGCGGGAATGCTCCTGTATCACAGAGATTGTATTACATCAACACCAAGCCGATCAAGAACAATCTCTTCGGCACAAAATCACCTATTCCCTTCCGTATTGTAGACAGAAATATCGGACTGGACATTGATACGAAAATTAAATGCAACGGCAGCTACGACTACATTATTGCTGACCCCATTCTGTTCTATACAAGTCTTGCTGGTAATGTAACAAAGTCGGATCGTAGCCATG
>JAZOBK010000163.1:0-2997 GCA_045595985.1 Oscillospiraceae bacterium | reverse complement strand
GAGATTATTTATATTGCAGATATGATTTCCGACGACAGGGATTACAAGGGTGTCGGGAGAATGCGAAGGCTCGCCTATGAGAATCTGCAGGAAGCAATGCTCGAAGCCATTCGTGACTCTGCCGCAGCGATTCTGAAAAAGGGCGTAATGCTGCCGCAGTACAGCATTGCTGCATATAATTATTATCTCAAGCTTTTGAGAAATCAATAACCGAACTACAGGAATTGTATGATGAATAAGGAGTGAAATGCATGACAACCGAAGAAAAGATCAAAGAAATGGTACAAGCACTCGATGCCAAGCGTGCGGAGGATATTCGTGTGCTGAAGATCACCGAAAAGTCCTCGCTGGGTGACTATTTTGTGATTGCCAGCGGCAACAGCAGTACCCACACCCGTACCCTTGCCGATGAGGTGGATTTCCGACTTGGACAGAAGGGGATTGAGCCTGCCCACAAGGAGGGTATGAACGGCTCTAACTGGTACATTCTGGACTATTCCGACGTGATCGTCCATGTGTTCTATCAGGAGATGAGAAGCTTCTACCGTCTGGAGCAGCTCTGGGGCGATGCAGAGGATGTGGATATTTCACAGTTTCTTGAAAAAGAAGAATAAAGGCTGTCAAAGCGTACTTTGACAGCAAGGATTCATAAGGAAATGACAGCGGAACCGCATCCGCTGAAAATGATAAGCTTCGATTACATAGGAAAGAAGGAACTACAATGAAGAAGTACGATTACGAACGAATTGAAAAAAAGTGGCAGGGTTATTGGGATGATAACAATACCTTCCGTGCAGGAACCGACTATTCCAAGCCGAAGTTCTATGCACTGGTAGAATTCCCGTATCCGTCCGGACAGGGTCTGCACATCGGTCATCCAAGACCTTATACGGCAATGGACATCGTGTCCAGAAAGCGTCGTCTGGAGGGCTACAACGTGCTGTTCCCGATGGGCTGGGACGCATTCGGCCTGCCGACGGAGAATTTTGCCATTAAGAACAAGATCCATCCTGCCATCGTTACCGAAAAGAATGTGGCACGCTTCAAGGAACAGCTCAAGTCACTCGGTCTGTCCTTTGACTGGGAGCGTGAGGTAAATACCACCGATCCCGATTATTTCAAGTGGACGCAGTGGATCTTCATCCAGCTTTTCAAGAAGGGACTTGCCTATAAGAAGGAAATGGCGGTAAACTGGTGCACTTCCTGTAAGGTCGTACTTGCGAACGAGGAAGTTGTCGGCGGCTGCTGCGAACGCTGCGGCGGCGAGGTAGTCCGCAAGGTCAAGAGCCAGTGGATGCTGAAGATTACCGAGTATGCACAGAAGCTCATTGATGATCTGGACGAGGTAAACTACCTCGACAGAATCCGTACCACACAGGTAAACTGGATCGGACGTTCCGAGGGTGCGGAGGTGGATTTTGAAACCACTGCCGGCGATACTCTGACTGTATATACCACACGTCCCGATACCCTGTTCGGTGCAACCTACATGGTAATTGCTCCCGAGCATCCGATGGTTGCAAAGTGGGCAGACAAGCTGGAGAATAACGACGAGATCGCTGCATATCAGGAGATGGCGGCAAAGAAGTCCGACTTTGACAGAACCGAGATGAATAAGGATAAGACCGGCGTGCAGCTCAAGGGCGTTCGTGCGGTAAATCCTGTAAACGGCAAGGAAATTCCGATCTTTATTTCCGACTATGTACTCATGAGCTACGGTACAGGTGCCATCATGGCAGTTCCCGCACACGATGAGCGTGACTGGGAATTTGCAAAGGTGTTCGGCATTGACATGGTTGAGGTCGTTGCAGGCGGCAACATTGATGAGGCTGCATTCACCGATTGTGCAACGGGCGTAATGGTGAATTCCGGATTCCTGACAGGCTTGAGCGTAGAGGAAGCAAAGGTAAAGATCAAGGACTGGCTGGAGGAAACCGGTAAGGGCCACCGCAAGGTGAACTTCAAGCTCCGTGACTGGGTGTTCAGCCGTCAGAGATACTGGGGCGAGCCGATTCCGCTGGTAAACTGTGAGAAGTGCGGCTGGGTGGCGATCCCCGAGGAAGAACTGCCGCTGCGTCTGCCCGATGTAGAGAGCTATATGCCCACCGATAACGGCGAATCCCCGCTGTCCACACTGGAGAGCTTCATCAATACCACTTGTCCGTGCTGCGGAGGTCCCGCAAAGCGTGAAACCGACACCATGCCCCAGTGGGCAGGATCCTCCTGGTACTTCCTGCGTTACTGCGATCCGAAGAATGATCAGATGCTCGCATCCAAGGAAGCCATTGAATACTGGATGCCCGTAGACTGGTATAACGGCGGTATGGAGCATACCACACTGCACCTGCTCTATTCCCGTTTCTGGAACAAGTTCCTCTATGACATCGGCAGCGTTGCCCACAAGGAGCCCTATATGAAGCGTACTTCACACGGTATGGTTCTCGGCGAGGACGGACAGAAGATGTCCAAGTCCAGAGGCAATGTCATCAATCCCGACGACATCATCCGCCAGTATGGTGCGGATACCCTGCGTCTGTACGAAATGTTCATCGGTGACTTTGAAAAGTCCGCACCGTGGAGCCCTTCCAGCATCAAGGGCTGTAAGCGTTTCCTTGACAGAGTATGGGCAATGCAGGAATTTCTCGTTGACGGCGATGACTACCGTCCCGAGCTGATGTCCACTGTTCATAAGACCATCAAGAAGGTTTCCGAGGACATTGAGAGCCTGAAGTTCAATACCGGTATTGCCGCAATGATGGCACTGGTGAACGACATCTATGTGATCGGAAGTGTAAACCGTGCGGAATACCGCACACTGCTGATGCTGCTCAATCCGTTTGCTCCGCATATGACTGAGGAGCTGTATGAGATCTGCGGCTTCGATGGCGTTCTGAATGCACAGGAATGGCCGAAGTACGATGAAAAGCTCTGCGTGGACGAAACCGTGGAGATCGTGGTGCAGGTAAACGGCAAGCTCCGTGCAAAAATGAACATTGC
>JAZOBK010000162.1:0-4212 GCA_045595985.1 Oscillospiraceae bacterium | reverse complement strand
CTGAAAACTACTTTTTCTACAAGCCGAGACCCGAGAAGAAAACAATTCTTCTCAGGTTTTTTCTATGTGCATTTTACTATTTCACCGGAAGCTCCTCTATCAGCTTCACAAGGAATTTCATGATATTAAGCGAATCCTGTGCAGTGGGCTTCTCATCGCCATCCACGTCCGCATTGACAATTCCCTGTTCCGTCAGTGGTTCACCGCCCAGAAGTGCTTTGTTGAGCACGATGATGTCCAGAATATCTACGCTGCCGCTGCAGTCCGCATCACCGTACAGTACCTTGCTGTCGGGGGTTGTGGTATCTGTGGGCGTTTCCTCTGTGGGCTTTGTGGATTCCGTGGGCTGATCTGCTTCACCCGAGATCGGATAGCTCTTTAAATCCGGCAGTTCATCGAGTGTGATGCAGTATTCGCTCTGATACAGCTCCTTCACGTTCTCCTTGGGATTGTTCTGCTCGCTTGTCAGATAATTCATGTACCACGGGCAGAAATACAGCCAAGCTGCCTTGTCATTCACCAGATTTTCCAGTGACGGAATGGAATCATTCTCCGTCATGGCAACCATCTTCTCACCGTCCGTACTCTGCACCAGCGTGTAGAATGTGGAAGCAATGGAACTCAGGTTGGGCTTGCCGTCAACAGCATTGTACTTGTCATAGCCAATCATATCCACAACATCATCACCGGGATACCATTCCGCCGAGGTTTCATAGGTGTAGCCCGTCCACTGCCAGATCAGGTTGTCGAGTCCGTAAACATTCGTCAGCTGGTCATACAGCAGTCGATACAGCTTCTTGCAGGGTTCCGCACCCTCTGCTCCCCACCAGAACCAGCCGCCCTCGGCTTCGTGCAGGGGACGCCAGAGAATCGGTACGTCCGCATCCTCAAGCTTCTGCAGCTCTCCTGCAATCAGCTCAATATCCTGCATGATCTTCTCGTTCTCCCATGTGCCCTCCGTCACGGCATTGGTCACACTGAAGGTAGTGAAGGGGGTATTTCCTGTGGATTCCACATAAAATGCCGTTTCGGTGCTGCCCTTTTCGGTGGGAACATTCCAGTGCCAGCTGACAGTAACGATGCCGCCATACTCGTTCACCCACTCAATGCAGCGTTCCGGTGCATCATCACGCCAGTCGGAGGTAGTATTGTACGCCAGAAAGTCAATGCCGCGGATGGCAGGCTGCTTGCCTGTCAGATCCATCAGGTATTCAAATTCCGCTTCATTGTCCTTAATATAGGTATCGGGATCATTCCACTGGTTGTAGTTGTGAGAGCCGCAGTATTCCTGCTGTCCCGAAATAATGTGCTTGCCGTACTGGTCGCACAGGTAATTGTACAGACGCTTTGCGGAATCCGACGCATTGGGATTCGACAGCTTGCGTGTCGGGGAAAGATTGGTCAGGCTCTCGTCCGCAGGCTTGATGGTCAGATAATCATAGTATGCATAGCCCCAATACGCCTTGAGCTCAATGGTGTTCTTGCCTTCTTTAAGCATCACAACACCGCCGGAGGTTTCCTCGAACTGCAGATTGTGCGGGAAACACACCTCACCCTGATTGACGCCGTTGACATTCAGATACTGGATCTTCTTGTTCGGATCGCTCGGTTCGCAGTAGCAGATGGACAATTCATACAGACCATCCTCAGGAACGGTCACATCCACACTGATGCTTGTTCCCTTCTGCTCAAGATAAGCAAAGCCATCCCCCGAAAATTCGGTCATGTCGTAATCCTCGCCCGTGCCGTCCTCGGCAGTATTGCCCTTCCAGCCCTCAGTGTGAAGCTTGCCGCCAGTGATGGTTCCATCCTCAAATTCGTACTTCTGCACCTCCTCCGCACCGGATGCGGTCGGAACAGCAGTCATCGGAACTGCAATTGCTGCTGCAAGCAGCAGGGAAAGTACGGACTTTATTCTCCGTTTCATAATACTCCTCCATTCTCACCGTTAATTTAAGTAAAAAAACTTAACTGCACCTTAATTATAGCACAGGATTATACTAATTACAAGTATTTACAAAAAATTTAACAGTTCGTATATAAAAAAATTTCATACGGATGCAGGATCAGTAAAAAATCGGAGCGGATGATTCCATCCACTCCGAAGTTTGGTTATTTTGCTGTTTCAGCCTGAATCCCGTAATCGGAGAACACCAATTCCTGATACAGTTTCAGAATTTCTTCTGATGTCATTGTGTAGTTGTTATACAGAACATTATAATACTGATTATTCAGCTTTTCATCCCATTCAGAAATCTCTGCTGCATCCACTTCAATGTCCTCTGCTACCTGATGCAGAACGGCATATTCATCCGCACCGCCCAGTCGGACATTCTTATGCTCACCCGATTCAATGATGCTTGCAATCGCAGTACGGTTGGTTACCATATTTCCGCTGCTTTCTCCAAATTTCTGCATGGAATCGGCATTTACCGTGAAGTAACGCAGGAACTGCTCCGCTTCGGAAGCACTGTTGCAATTGGGGCTTACACAAAGGTACATACCTCCCCAGTAATAATTCTGCGGGCCAGCTGTAATTGCAATATCTGCATCTTCTTTAAACATAGCCATTATCCCTGAATTTTCCTCAACGATCCATGTGGGCAGGAAATAACCAAGTGTAGTGCCTTGAATTCCCGGCTCATCCCATTCCGGTGTCCATTGCAGAATCTCAGGATCGACATAACCATTATCAATAAAAGTCTTGGCAAGCTTTGTAAATTCCTCGTAATTTGCAGTATTCAGCTTATCACCGTTCATCACAGAACGATCGGGAGCAGCACTGAAGGCTTGCCACATTCCGGCCATTGTTGCCGTCATCGTAACGCTGCCCTGTGTTGCCTTGTGCAGTCTGTCTGCCGTTGCAGTAAAGCCATCCCAGTCAGAAATGCAAGCCTGCATCTCCTCGGGAGTATTGATGCCCAGATGCTCCTTGGCAAGAGCCGCATTGTATACATAACCTCCGGGAGCAACATAGTATGATGCAGCATACAGCTCACCATTCTTATTTCTGCCCTGTTCCACTGCATAGGAATAAGCGTCCGCATAATCCTCCTCCGTCAGGCCAACTGCAGAAAGAGGAGCTGCACATTCTTCATCGTCAATATAGGAGCGAACCCAGTTCGGCTCTGCCATATACAGGTCGATCTGCTCACCCGACTGCAGGATGGTCTTGTACTGTGCTTCTGCACCGCCGCCGTTCTCTCCCGCAAGGATGATTTCCACATCGGCATCGGGATAATCTTCCCGATAGCAATCCAGCATCATATCAAGGTCGTAATCCGTCCATGCCAGAATGGTGAGCGTATCGTCCTCATCCGTCACCCCGTTATCCGGCTGTTCCTCCTCGCCGTTCAGAAAGCCCTTAAGATCGAGCGTACCGCCTGCACCGACATATGCCGCATACTGCAGAATACCGGCAGCATCGAGTGCATTGATCGCACCGTCACCGTTGATGTCACCGAACAGCTCTGCACTGTTTGCAGGAATGGCAAGCTGAGATCCGAGTGTGGTCAAAGCCAGCAGAAAAGCGAATGTTTTTTTGAGTTTCATGATTTATCCTCCATTTTTTGGTTTGATGTTGTTATTATAACATACCACTCACTAAATGTCAATATAATTTACCGTTCTTTTCGTGTATCTTTTTTGTTTCCTTTGTTCTTGAAATAGCAAATTTCATAAATTATACACAAAATGATCCGTATCGAATGCTTGAAAAAAAGGATGGAATGTAGTATAATAATATTGTATGTCCCGATCAGGGGGAATCCCCTCCCCAAGCAACGGAGGAACAGAGCATGAAAGCATTTGAACGAATTTATGCCGTTGTCAGGCAAATTCCCAAAGGCATGGTCATTACCTACGGGATGGCGGCACAGCTTGCCGGCAATCCACGCTGGGCAAGAGCAGTGGGCTATGCACTGCACAGCAATCCCGATCCTTCCACGATCCCCTGTCACAGAGTGGTGAACCGTTTCGGCGGTCTTGCACCTGCATTCGCCTTTGGCGGCGAGGAACGCCAGCGAGCACTTCTGGAAGCGGAGGGTGTGATATTCCGTGAGGACGGCACAGTGGATCTGGAACAATGCCTGTGGAACGGATTACCTCAGCAACAATGAAAAAGGAGAAATATATGGACATCATTCAAATTCTGACAGAAGAATTTTCTGTTCGCCCCGAACAGGCGGAAAACGTCATCGCCCTTCTTGATGA
>JAZOBK010000161.1:0-2131 GCA_045595985.1 Oscillospiraceae bacterium | reverse complement strand
TTTCCCGATCCTGATTGCCCGCCTCATTTTTATGCTCACGGACATAACCCGCAGTATCGTCATTTCGGAAAACTGATGCAGTATACCAACCGGGTTTGTGAACTGCTTTCGGGCGGACATCACAAGTCTTCAGCTGCTGTTCTCTATACACCAGAAGGTGAATGGATGTCAAGCAGTGAATATACTCCCATGATGATTCAGGCACCTGCCCGTCAACTGACAGAAGCACAGATAGATTTTGATTTCATACCGACAGATGCAATTCTTGATAAAGAATTGTATCACACTGAAATCGAGAATGGACTTCTGCACATAAATACTCAGACCTATCAGGCAGTAATTGTGTCCGCACTGAAGTATCTTTCAGAAGACTGTGCCGCTGTTCTGAATCAATTAAACGAAGCGCATATCCCAATATTGTTCATTGATCGGCTGCCGGAATGCATTTGTACGGGCGAGACATTCGATTTCGATGCCGACAATAATGAAGCCGTGGCATTGGAAGAATTACCTGATGTACTGAGAAGCCGCGGCATTGGTGATGTAGTTATTTCCCCTGCCAATGCTTCGATTCGCACTTATCATTATATCGGCGAAAGCGATATTTTTATCTTCTTCAATGAGGGGAGCGAAAATTATAAGGGGGAAATTTCTCTGACTGCTGATGGATATCCGTATATCTACAATGCGTGGAATAACCGTGTTGAAAAGCTTCCTGCAAAGAAATACGAAGATAAAACAGTGATTCCAGTGATTCTCGAACCGTACAAGGCTATGATTGTTTTCTTTGACAAAGCTGAAATCACAGCGTCAGAACCTCTTGCAAAAATTGGAACATCCTATAACTGGAACGACGGATGGACCCGAAGCATTTGCAGAAGCATTGAGTATCCTAAATTCAGAGAAACAAAAAGAATCAGCTTGCCAGATAATTTAGAACAGGAAAAACCATATTTTTCGGGATTCGTATGTTATGAAAAAGAATGGGTACTCCAGGATACGCCGAAATCTGCAATACTTGAGATTACGGATGCTTATGAAGGCATAGAAGTTTTTGTAAACGGTCAGAGTCTGGAAATACAGATTGTACCTGTATATTTATTTGATCTTACTTCGTTTTTGAAAAAAGGAAGCAATCAGGTCAGAATTGAAGTCGCAACGACACTGGAACGCGAAATGAGTGACGGATCGTCAGATGTAAAGTGCAGATCCGGTATCAGCGGAAACATTATCATGTGGCTTCGGGAGGATGAGTAAGTATGGTACTGAAGCTTGATGTACTGAAAGATAAAATGAAAGGCTGCTGGGTCGGAAAGAATATCGGCGGTGTACTTGGTGCACCGGATGAAGGATTCCGACGCTGGAATGATCTTGATTTTTATATTCAGGATCTGTCCATGGGACCGCCGCCAAACGATGATCTTGATTTACAGATCATTTGGCTTGCAGCAGTTGAAAAATACGGACGTAATGTAAATGCCTCAATTTTAGGAGAATACTGGATTTCCTATGTTCTGCCGAACTGGGTAGAATACGGCACAGGCAAAGCAAATCTGCGGACAGGACTTATGCCTCCGATCAGCGGTGAACTGGACAATACATACAAAGACAGTTGCGGTTGTTTCATCCGATCCGAAATATGGGCTTGCCTTGCTCCCGGTCATCCGCAGATTGCAGCTCGTTATGCTTACGAGGATGCGATTGTAGACCATGCGGGAGAAGGTATGTATGCAGAAATATTCTGTGCCGCGCTTCAGAGTGCCGCTTTTGTGGAATCCGATCCCCGTACCCTGCTCGAAATCGGATTGTCCTATATTCCCGAGGATTCTGCAGTGGCTACAGCCATCCGAACAGCTGTGGAATGTTATGAAAACGGTGTACCGGTTAAGGAAGCCAGACGCATCATTCACAATGCAGCCCCCGGTACCTTTGGTATTCAGCATATCCGTCTGTCGGAAATCCCTAAAAAAGACAATGACGGACTAGAAATCGGTGCAGCGGGCTTTGATGCACCTGAAAACGTAGCTTATGCGATTGCCGCATGGCTTTACGGAGAGGGCGATTTCGGAAAGAGCATCTGCCTTGCCAATGCTTTCGGGGAAGATACCGACTGTATCTGTGCTACTCTGGG
>JAZOBK010000160.1:0-8954 GCA_045595985.1 Oscillospiraceae bacterium | reverse complement strand
AACTTGTTGGTGATGGATTTCTTGGTCTGATTCTCATAGGACGTCTGCGTGGAGAACGATGAGGAAACCAGCACCAGACAGTCACGAATGTCGTCGAACGTGATCTTGCTCTCATTCTTATTGTACTTATTGTTCGCCTTGAGATAGGCGTCGATCTTTGAAACAAAGGCATTCTTCACCGCACGGTCGGGTGAACCGCCATGCTCCAGAAAGCTGGAATTGTGATAATACTCAATGCAGTTCACCTGATTGGAAAAGGTCACGGCAACAGAGATCTTCACTTTATAATCGGGCTTGTCCGCACGGTCACGGCCGACCCGCTCACAGCTCCAGCACTGCACGGAGGTCAGTGCCTTTTCCTCCGTCATTTCGCCCACATAGTCGGAAATGCCGTTTTCGTACAGATATTCCGTTTCTGTGAAGCTGCCGTCCGACTGCTGGGAACGATAGACAAACAGCAGATTCGGATTGACAACTGCCTGACGGCGAAGCGTATCGTGGAAGAATGCATCCGGCACCATAATGTCCGTGAATACCTCCAGATCGGGCTTCCAGCGTGTCTTTGTACCCGTCTGCTTTTTCTTGTACGAAGTTTTCTGCAGACCGCCGACATTCTCACCCTTTTCAAAATGCAGAGTGTATTCATAACCGTCACGATGCACCGTAACGTCCATGAATTCGGATGCAAACTGCGTTGCACACAGACCCAGACCGTTCAGACCAAGGGAATACTCATAGGTAGCAGCATCGTCATCATACTTTCCGCCCGCATACAGTTCACAGTAAACCAGCTCCCAGTTGAAACGCTGCTCCGTATTATTATAATCCACAGGACAGCCACGTCCGAAGTCCTCGACCTCGATCACGCCGTCATTCCAGCGTGTAATGATGATCTTTCCGCCAAATCCGGCTCTCGCCTCGTCGATGGAATTGGAAATGATCTCAAAAATGGAATGTGCACAGCCATCGGGACCGTCGGAACCGAAGATTACGCCGGGACGCTTTCGTACCTTGTCAGGACCTTTCAGCATCGTAATACTGTCGTTGCCATACTCCTGTTTTCTTGCCATGTGTTACTCTCTTTCTGAAAAACGCATGAATGCGTGATTTTTCGTTAAATTCTCAGCATATTCTATATCATAGCATATTTTCGTAAAAAAATCAAGGGGAATTTCAATCATATCGGGATATTTTCCCCTGACAGAAGCATTCCCCCGCCAAAGGCGGGGGAATCTTTTCTTTACAGCATACCCAGCAGGATACGCTTCATATAAACCATATCAAATACATTCACAGCACCGTTGCCGTCAAGATCAGCCGCTGCAAATTCTGCCTTGTCAAAGCCAACCTGTGCAAGCAGGTACTTCTGGAGCAGAACGGCGTCCATAACGTTTGCAGTACCGTCAGCATTGATGTCACCGAGCACAGGACCGTCCGCATTGAAGTCCACCCAAAGCTCTACAGCGTCGTTATCCGCCGCATATTTCGGGCTTGCGGTATTCTGTGCAGAAAGCTCGGCAGCAGTCAGTGCCTTGTTGTATACACGCACGGAGGAAAACTCCGCCTGTGAGCTTCTTCCTGTATCGGGGCAGGCACCAATCGTAAAGCTGTAATTGGTCTGTGCAACGCCCTCCGTAGTTCCGGTTGCCTTTTCAGTCAGCATCTTGCCGTCGCAATACAGACGAATGGTGTTTGCAGATGCGTCATAGATACCTGCAATCTGATGCTGTCTGCCAATCCAGCTGTTTGCCATATCATCGGGCATATTGTAAGAAATGCTTCTCCACGAACCACCGGCATAGATATGGAAATCCAAAATACCCGGTCTGGTTCGCAGAGCAAACGCATTGTCGCCCTTTCCTGCAAACATATTGAATTCGGGGTTGCCGGTGGGTGTAACGTTTACTTCAACTGTGAAGGAATTCTTACCCTGCAGTGCAGCACCCAGATCATTGCCGGAAGGTACAGAAACGGATCCGGTCAGAACGGTAGTTCCGTCCTTCTCCTTGAGGGATGCGGAGGATGTCACAGGAATGACGATCTGATTCGTACTCTGATCAATCACAACGGAATTGATGTTGCGATATGGCTTTGAGCTTTCCGCCAGTGACTCAGCGGACGCCTTGCCGGAAACGGGAATGATCGTGAATTCCCAGTTGTAGATAGTATCGCTCGGCAGGCGGTACTGCGGAAGTGTTCCCTGTCCGCAGGTCGCACTGCCCGTACCCATGGAGCCATAGTCAATACTCAGGATGGTTTCCTTTCTGGGACTAAGCTCATAGGGATGCTGTGCCGCCTGAAGATCATTGGGCTTGAAATGCAGTGCACTCGCTTCCAGAGGATTGGTTGCTGCAACGAGCAGACCGCTTGTGTGCTTGCTGCTCTGCAGGGCGATCCACTTGACATCCGTGAGGTTGCCGCAGTCGTCCGCCTTCATGTACGGGAAGAACATTTCGGATACCGTACTTTCCCAAACACCCTGTCTGCCGTTTGTCTTTCTGTCGTTAAAGGTTTCCACGGGACCGTTGCCGTACCATGACAGGTTCTCAAATCCCGCAGGAAGCGTCATCATGGAGCCGACTCTCAGGAAGCTGCCCATACCGGACGCTGTTGCATCCACAGTCATGTTCACGGTAACTTCACCGCTGCCGTTGATGGTGTAAACGATGGTTTCCTTGGTGTTTCCTGCATTCGGGAAGGTCAGATCCACGGTAATGACATTCTGTCCGCTTGCATTTTTCGATGTCTTGACGCTGTTTACCTTGATGCTGTTTGCAGCGTGCTGCCAGTTTGTATCGAACAGCTTCTGCTTACCCGCATTATTATCGTTTTCAACGTATCCACGCCAGAAATTCGGTGTGGGGCCTGTGGTGATCAGAGTTTCTCCCTTGTAGGTATAGGACTTCATTGTACCTGTTGCCTTGTCGATGGTGAAGGAGAAGTCCTCACCCTTTACATCATAGCCGCTTGTGGATTCTGTTACAGTCACAGCATCCTTGCTGATCGTTGCTGTCACCTTTCTTGCGGCTGCAGGCACCTGGAACTGTTCGTGTGCGATCTCCGTGCCCGCCGGAACCATATCAGTTCCCGTTTTTGTCAGTACGGATACGTTCAGATAGAACTCATCGCCCGCCTTCACAACATTCGGCATCTCATACGGTACAGAAATGGTTCCCTTGGAAAGCGGTGCAACATTGGTATTTGACGCCGTTCCCTCGTCCACAACAATACCGTTTCTGAGAAGCTGGTACTCTACGGTGTATTCGTTCAGATTCTTGAAATTGTTTTCGTTATAAACAGATACCTTTCTGCTGCTGATCAGATCAGAATCGCCGCTGAACCAGAAGTTCTGGTACTGGTACTTCACTTCTTTGATCTCAGGCTGCTCCGTTCTGTCGGGGCTGACAAGACCATTCTGGCAGAAGCTGTTGTCATTCGGTTTATCGCCCCAGTCGCCGCCATAAGCGAAATAGTGTCCCTTGCTTTCGTCTGCGTACAGATTCTTGTGTGCATAGCTCTGTGCGTAGTAATCCCACAGACCGCTGTCGCTGGAGGGTTTGCTCTGGCTGTAATCCATCCATACGAGTACGGAGGAATCGGAGGAGGAAATTGCAGGAGTGGATGAACGCTGACCGTCGATTTCAGACTTGGACAGTGCTCTTGTGTAGATGCGTGCAATGGAAATCTCACCGGAAACAGTTCTGCCGTTTTCCGCATCAAAGCCGATACCGATCGGCTGTGTGCCAGCTGCAATGCTGTCAGCAACGCTGCCGGACTTCATCAGATTGCCATCCACATAAATGGAGATCGCACCCTTGTTATAAACGCCGACTACCTGATGCCACTGACCTACCCAGTTGGAGGGAAGATCACAGGATACGGATTTCCACGAGCCGCCGTCGTATACGAAGAATTCCAGACCGCTGCCCACACTTCTGGTCTTGAGTGCCACCTGCTTGTCACCCTTGGAAAGCAGTACGCTGTTGGATGCGGTCGAAGCTGGCTTTACCAACACTTCAAAGGTAAATGCCTTACCCGTTCCGGAAAGTGCCGCATTGAACTTTGCATTATCCTTGAGCGTCGCATAGCCGCTGAAGGACTTGCCGCCATTCAGACTGCCGCTGCCTGCGTTATTATTCCAGCTTGCATCCGTGCCATAGCAGGTACCGTCATTTCCGACGGAATCAGTAATCGAGTAGGACGGATTGAGCGTACTCAGGCTCACAGCTCTCGACTGGTCACACCAGTCCCAGATGAAGCCGCCGAGCATATTGTCGGCACTGCGGATGGGATCCCAGTATTCCTTCAAAGCACCCACGGAATTGCCCATTGCATGGTCATATTCGCACATGACATAGGGCATTTTTCCGGCACCTGCTCTGCCCCAGAGGCTGCTGGAACCGGGGTACATATTGCTTGCCATGTCAACGCCCATGGAATCGCCCTGACCTTCGCTGTGTACAGGTCTTGTGGGGTCATTTCTCTTGAAGAACCAGATCATATCACGGAACATACCGTTGGAAGTATTCGGATCGCCCGTATAAACCATCTCGTTGCCGATGGACCACGAAACATTTGACGGATGATTTTTCAGACGTTCAAACGTTGTCTTGGTTCTGTCCATTGCCAGCTCATAAAACAGTCCCTTGGCATCGTGATTGCTCATCAGTGCATGGCACTCCAGATTGGTTTCCGCCATGACATACATACCGTACTTGTTGCACAGCCAGTAGAGATAGGAATCGTTGCTGTAATGCGAGGTTCGGATGGAATTGATGTTGTTTCTCTGCATCACACGGATGTCTTCTTCCATCACTTCCTGCGTCACAGCCTTACCGTTGAATGGATCCGTATCGTGACGGTTAACGCCCTTGAACAGCAGACGCTTGCCGTTGATGGTGATGGGCTTCCACTGTTTTGTGGTCACCTTATAATTGGAATCCACCTGCGTGGAGGTAAATTCGATCTCACGGAAACCAAGCTGCTGGGAAACGGTTTCCACTGCAACACCATTGCCGTCAACCAGCGTCAGCACCAGTGCATACAGATTCGGGTTTTCTGCCGACCATAATTTCGGTGAGGTTACCGGCTGGCTGATCTTGAAGGATGCGGTCTTGCCGGATTCTACTGAAGTTACGGGAATGCTGGTATTGCCGATGATATTCTTGCCTGCTTCGTCCAGTACTTCCACATTCACGTTCCAGCCGTTGTGGGCTGTGGTAGAAAGGTTCTTGATGTCCACAGAAAGATTCATGGTTGCGTTCGTGTAGGAGGAATCCAGATCCGTCTGCACCGTATAGTCGCTGATGTGTACCAGCGGCTGGCTGGTCAGGAATACATCACGGAAAATACCGCCGTCATAGATCATATCCTGTCCTTCAAACCATGTGCCGTCACAGAACTTATGTACCTTGACTGCCAGTGTATTCTCACCGCTTGTCAGATAATCCGTAATGTCAAATCTGTGTGGGCTGAAGGTATCCTCACTGTAGCCAACTTCCTTGCCGTTGACATACACATAGTAAGCGGACTCCACGCCCTCAAAGTGGATGATCACACGTCTGCTGTCCGCAAGCATTGCGGAATCCACGGTAAATGTCTTGCGGTACAGTCCAACGGGATTGTAGTTGACCGGAGATTCCGGAACCGTCACATAATCGTAACCGCTCTGCCACGGCATGATAACGTTGGCATAGATCGGGAAATCAAATCCCTGACACGTCCAGCTTTTCGGAAGCTGCACGGTCTTCCAGCCATCCGCACCATTGGGCGTGTAATTGCTGTTCATAAAGCCGGCATTGATCAGCGGCTGTGCTTTGCTCTCATTCTGGAATACCGCCAGCTGCCAGTCCTCATCCTCGCCTGTCAACATCTGCAGATAAGTGGAC
This sequence comes from Oscillospiraceae bacterium, assembly GCA_045595985.1. GTDB lineage: Bacteria > Bacillota > Clostridia > Oscillospirales > Ruminococcaceae > UBA3855. The sequence continues at coordinate 3,066 of JAZOBK010000160.1, read as the reverse complement.
TTTTCCCTTGCATTGTAATCCCAGACTGCATCCGCAGCGGATGCGGTGCTCTGGTAAGGAATCAATGTCAGCGACGCATCTTCCCTGTTGATGCCGAACACATCCTCACCGGTCACTGCCCTGCCGCTCAGATCCGTGTAATCCTTACCCGTCCATTCCTTGTGCGTGAACTTTTTGGCGTTCACATTGGCTGTTACCGCTGATTTCAAGCCCTTTGACGATGTTGCTGCCGAAACTGTCAGCTCCGTCAGCGGAACAGAAATTGACATCATCGTACAGGCAAGCATCAACGATAGTATTCTCTTTGTTTTCTTCATAGTAACCTCCTTTTTTAATTTTCCCACGCTGTGTGTAAATAATTACGCATAGTTTATTTTAGCACAATTCATACTATGTACACAACCCCATATCGAACGTTTTGGTGGATAAATTGAACATTCCGTTAACTTTTTTTGTGAACAATATAGATCTCATTGACAGTGTTTTCCCGCTCATGGTATAATCATGGCAACGGGACTTTTCGGCAGACTGTCCCTTACAGAAAGAAGGTATCCTTATGAAATACAAAGCATTTTCAGCCATTACAGCAGCCGTCATGCTCTGTGCGGCAATGACGGCACAATCACCGCAGCAAGGCATTTTCGCTGCGGATTCCTATGAAGTGGAAGTATCTGTGAATCTGAACGCCTACCGCAAGCCCATCAGCCCCTATATTTACGGCGTCAACAGTCAGTTCCGTTCGGAGGAATACCTGTATCCTGCGTATGCGACTTCCGCACGTCAGGGCGGCAACCGTTTTTCGGGCTACAACTGGGAAACAAACTATTCCAATGCGGGACGTGACTATAAACACTTTTCCGATGCATACCTCGTGGATTTTGATAAGGAACAGCTTGCTATCCCCGGTTCTCCCGCACTGGGATTTGCCAAGGAAGCGGCAGAAAAGAATGTTCCCTACAAGGTCACGACCATCCAGATGGCGGGATATGTAGCCGCAGACGGCGACGGGGAGATTACCGATGACGAAATTGCACCCTCCGCACGCTGGAAGGAAGTCAAAGCAAGAAAGGGCAGTGCATTTTCGCTGACGCCCGACAAGACGGATGATTATGTGTACATGGACGAATACGTCAACTACCTTGTACAGAATCTCGGCGATGCATCGACAAAAACAGGCTATCAGGCATACAATCTGGATAACGAGCCAAGCCTCTGGTGGACAACGCACGCCAGAATGCACCCCGAACAACCCACCTGTGAGGAAATTATCACGAAATCCGTGGAATTTGCGTCCGCCATCAAGGACGTCGATCCCAAGGCGGAAATTTTGGGGCTTGCCCTGTACGGCGTCAATGCCTATACGGGATTCAACAATGCACCCGACTGGGGTGAGCATTCCAACGAATACGACTGGTTCCTCTCCTACTATCTTGATGAAATGCGTAAAGCCGATGAGGAACACGGCAAACGCCTGATTGATGCGATCGACCTGCACTATTACTCGGAGGCGAAGGGACAGTGCCGTGTGACGGAATGTCAGGATCCCACGCATACCGAATGCGTGGAGGCAAGACTACAATCCCCCCGCACGCTGTTCGATCATAATTATGTTGAGAAAAGCTGGATCGGCGACAATCTCCAGCAGTTTCTGCCCATCCTGCCATATGTTCAGAAATCCATTGACAAGTATTATCCCGACACCAAAATTGCCATGACGGAGTACAATTTCGGCGGCGGCAACCACATTTCGGGTGCGATCGCACAGGCGGATGCATTGGGTGTTTTTGCATCAAATGGCGTATATACGGCGAATATCTGGCAGCTGGGTGAGATCGAATATCAGCTTTCCGCCATCAATCTCTATACCAATTACGACGGCAAAGGTTCCCATTTCGGCGATACCCTCGTTATGTCCTCCACTTCCGACATCGAAAGGGCAACCTCCTACGCCTCCATCAGCGGTTCGGATGCATCAAGGGTAACGATGGTGCTGACCAACAAGAGCCTGAGGGAAACGCAGAAAGCATCCATTCACCTTGATTCCGATGCAGAATACAGCTCTGCAAAGGTCTATGGCATCACGGGAGATTCCAGTGAGATCAGGCTGCTGGATTCAGTGGACAGCATCAAGGATAATGCCTTCACGCTTGAAATTCCCGCCCTGTCCGTTGTGCAGATTGAGATCAGTGCCGATGATTATCTTCTGATGGGCGATGTGAATACCGACGGCAGCGTGGATGACACAGACGTGCGGCTGCTCGGCGATTTCCTGCTTGCGAAAACCGAAACAGAAATATCGGACAAGCACGCCGATCTTACACAGGATGGCACGATCAATGCCTTTGACCTTGCTGTGCTCAAACGGAATCTGGCAGTCTGGAGAACCTCCCCTGTCACAGAGAATGTGGTGGGTTACTGGAGTACCAAGGCAGGACAGTGGCGGCTGAAAAACGGTCTGGGCGGCAAGACCGTCACCTGCACATTTTCTGCAAAGGCAGGAAATAACCTAAAGCTTGCATACGGCTACTGGGATCCGACGGTGAAAAATGAGGAAACGGGAAAAATGGGCATCTGGGTGCATAATGACACCACACAGCTCGGCACGCATACCTTCGATGAAAACGGTGAGATCACACTGGATCTTGAAATTCCCGCAAATGCTATGAGCGTGGAATTCATGATCTACAACTACATGACCACGGATGAAAATGGTAAGGTGGTACAACTCGACAAGGGAGAGGTTGTACTGAAAAAGGTGATTCTAAAATAATACCCTTCAAACACCAATTGTAGGTCAGAGGTTAAGCAGATGTGCGGCATTCCCCTGCCGCCGTGCAGTTCAGCTAAAAAACTACGAATTACAGCCAAAAACGTGCATTCCTCATACTTTGAGGGAATGCACGTTTTATTTCAACAATCACTTTTGTGATATGTAACAAAAATGAGGACAAACTTTTGGGTAGATTATTGCAAGGTTAATGCTTGACAAAGTCCGAAATTCATGATATAATAATAAGGTAGTTTGCGTGAATAGTATAATGCGAGTGTGCTGGAATAGGCAGACAG
>JAZOBK010000159.1:0-2363 GCA_045595985.1 Oscillospiraceae bacterium | reverse complement strand
ATGGCTCATTGAGCATCATTATCTTGCTCCGTATGACTACTACGCTCCGTCCATTGCTGATTTGACAGGCATCAAAATACAGCACGGAGATTATGAAACAAAATCCGTGGAAAAGGCTCTCCTCCGCACTGCTGTATTCGGTGACGCAATCAAGCATTATCGTCAGCTTGCAGACGGAAAACAGGCAATCTGCTATTGTGTTTCCGTGAATCACTCCTACGCTATGGCAGAGGAATTCAAGGCAAATGGCATCACCGCCGAGCATATCGACGGTACAACTCCAAAAGAACAGCGTGACCGCATTATTGAACGCTACCGCAGAGGCGAGATTACAATTCTCTGCAATGTAGACTTAATTTCTGAAGGATTCGATGTACCCGATTGTGAGTGTGCCATTCTGCTCCGTCCCACAAAGAGCCTTACTCTGTATATTCAGCAGTCCATGCGTTGTATGCGATACAAAAAGGGCAAACGTGCGATCATCATCGACCATGTGGGCAATTATGCCCGTCATGGTATGCCTGACGCAGACAGAAAGTGGGATCTTCACGCAAAGAAAGCTGCGAAAAAACAGGAAAAACAAGCAGAGGATCTGAAAATCAAGCAATGTCCCGAATGCTATTATACCTTTGAGCCGCCCTCATTCGGCAGAGCTGTTTGTCCCGCCTGTGGATATATGTTCCCCAAGCAGGAACGCTCGGTGGATCTTGAGGAAGATACGGAACTGAAGCAGATTACAGGCTTTGTACTGGATTATGATTCTCCCGACCAGTGCAGGAATATGCACGAATTACAGCAGTATGCAAAGAAGATGGGATATAAGCCAGGATGGGCTTATTTTCAAGGCAAGAATCGAGGGTTCATATGACCGAAGAACATCGTATACAGAACCAAATACGGCTTGCCCTTGCTGATACCTGCATTCTGTTCCGCATGAATGTGGGAACGGGATATACACAGGACGGCAGATATTTCTCTACAGGAGTTCCGAAAGGGTTCTCCGACTTATTCGGTTTCCGAAAATCAGACGGACGAGCCGTATTCATTGAAGTGAAAACGCCGAAAGGCAGACCAACGGACCAACAGAAAGCATTTCTCTCCGCTATGCAGAAAGCCGGTGCAATTGCTGGTATTTGCAGAAGTGCGGAGGATGCAAGAAAACTCATTGAAGGACACCAGAGTGTGAGACTGGATGCTGAAGAACACGATGGCGTACCTTTATCGGATTAAAGAAAGGTAGGAAGATAATATGGGATTCTCAACCGATTATACAGAAGTCAGCAGCTTTGACCTTATCCCCAAGGGTGAATATGAGGTCATTATCAAGAGCATTGAGGAACGCACCACTCAGAATGGTGCGACAGGATTGAACCTTACGCTTGTGATCCGTAACGATGTGGAACAGAAGTATCAGAACCGCTTCATTTTCCATACGCTCTGGAAACGTAAGGAGCCGACGCAGGCGGATATGCAGGTGCAGGGATACAGCTTCAAGCAGATCATGTCCCTCGCAAAGGCGGCAAATCTCCCCAGCGGCAAGTCCTATGAAACTGTGGCAGACCTTTGTGCCGACCTTATCAACCACATCATGAGGGTAACGCTCGACCACGACACCTACAACGGCAACATCCGTGAAAACGTGAAATTCATGAATCAGTCCCGTTTTTCCGAATGCAAGCACATCTACAAAGAAAAGCCTGCTGTATCGGGTGATACCGTTGCACAGCGTCCGCAGGAGCAGTTTGCTTCGCAGTCGGCTGGTCTTGGTGACCTTGGCGACTTCGAGGAGATTCTCGGTGATGGCGATGTGCCGTTCTAAATCTATTACACACAGTATAGCCCAGTGGGGACAGTGTAAAAACTGTCCTCCACCCGTTGGCACCACGATGAAAGGAGCATTTATATGACTTTGATGGAATTACAGGAAATTCTCGGTGAGAGAATCAGAATTGCAAGCGACAGCACACTCAGTGTAGATGAACGCAGAAAAGAAACAGAGCTTTCCCAGACAATTTCCTCTCTGGCAAAGCAGATGATCAATAACGCCGATGTAGTTCTCCGTACTGATAAGCTGGTTGCGGAAGGCAAGCTGAAGGAGTCCCACATCGAAAGATTGGTACACGGTAATGTATAAGCATCGTTATACACCCCAACAGGATGAATGGCTGCGTCAGCATATCGAGCATTGTGATTCTTACAGACAGCTCACCGAAATGTTCAATGAGCATTTCGGTGCAAGCGTCGGGAAGTACAGCATATCTGATAGGTGCATCAAACAGCTGCATATCCACAGGAATGCCAATACTGGCATATTTCAAAAGGGCGAGCAGCGTGCCAAGACATACAAAATTGGAGATGAGAGA
>JAZOBK010000158.1:0-5522 GCA_045595985.1 Oscillospiraceae bacterium | reverse complement strand
AGGATTTGAACCTGCGGCCCCTACGTCCCGAACGTAGTGCTCTACCAAACTGAGCCACACCTCGTAATAACCTTATATATTATATCACACTTTATTTTGTTTGTAAAGGGGAAATATAGATAAATTTCGAAAAATATTTTTTGCTTTTTTGTTGACTTTATCGGAGAAATGTGCTATAATATAGTAAATATACCTTACATCCTTGGACGGGTTTTTCTTTTCAGCCTGCCGCTTTGCTGATTTACCGTGCTGATACAGAAATCCATTACAGGATGTTTTTGAAACCCCGTGCAGTCCCGTGAGGGCTGCCCCATACCAGATCCGCAAAATGCGGACAAAGCCCTGATACACGCTATTGTATCTCACCGAAAGAAAGGACTGATGATATGGCTCGTTATGATTATTCACAGGCTGCCTGCCCCCTGATTGATGACCTCGCTGCTCGCTGCCGAGAGGAATTTCCCATCAATCCCGAACTCTACACCAAGTACGACGTCAAGCGTGGACTGCGTGATCTCAACGGAAAGGGCGTGCTTGCCGGCCTTACACATATCGGAAACGTTGTGGCTTCCAAAACCGTGGATGGTGAAACCGTGCCCTGTGAGGGCAAGCTCTATTATCGCGGCTACGATGTGGAGGATCTCGTTGCAGGCTTTGTCAAGGACGACAGACTCGGCTTTGAGGAAACCACCTATCTGCTGCTGTTCGGTCAGCTTCCGACAAAGGAGCAGCTTGCGGAATTTACAAAGCTCATGGCGGAGCTGCGTTTCCTGCCGGCAGTATTCACCCGTGACGTCATCATGAAAGCACCCAGCGACAACATGATGAATACGCTTGCCAAGTGCGTGCTGACGCTGTATTCTTATGACAATCTGGCGAACGATATATCCATCCCGAACGTTCTGCGTCAGTGTCTGTCCCTTATCAGCCTGTTCCCGCTGATTTCCGTTTACGGCTATCAGGCGTATAATTTCAAGGCGGGTGAGAGCCTGATTATTCACCAGCCCAACCCCAATCTGTCCCTTGCGGAAAATATCCTGCATATGCTCCGTCCCGACAGCAAGTTCACACCTCTGGAGGCAAAGCTGCTTGACCTTGCACTGATCCTCCATGCGGAACACGGCGGCGGCAACAATTCGACCTTCACCGTGCACGTGGTTTCTTCCTCCGGTACGGATACTTATTCTGCCATTGCAGCTGCACTCGGTTCTCTCAAGGGACCGAAGCACGGCGGTGCGAATATCAAGGTGGTGCAGATGTTTGACGATCTGATGGCGAATGTCAAGGATTGGGAGGACGAGGAAGCACTCAAGAGCTACCTGCGAAAGCTCCTGCATAAGGAGGCGTTCGACCATGCCGGACTGATTTATGGTATGGGACACGCTGTGTATTCGGTTTCCGATCCGAGAGCAAGGGTGTTCAAGGGCTTTGTGCAGAAGCTCTCTGTTGAAAAGGGCAGGGAGAAGGAGTTTGAGCTGTATGATCGTGTGGAACGTCTGGCGTCACAGGTAATCGGCGAGGAACGCCGCATTTACAAGGGCGTTTGTGCCAATGTGGATTTCTACAGCGGCTTTGTTTACAGAATGCTGGAACTGCCGCCGGAGCTGTATACCCCGATCTTTGCAATTGCGAGAATTTCCGGCTGGTCGGCACATCGTATTGAGGAGCTGATCAATTCCAACAAGATCATCCGTCCGGCGTACAAGGCGATCGTGGATGAGAGGGTGTATCAGGCACTCGACGAGAGATAATAGATTGCAAGGAAACAGCAGGTTAAAGAAACGATAACAAGGAGCATGAGAGCACGGTAACACCGTCAGAACCCAAAGCACGCTCGGAGGAGAAAATTCAGGCAAAAGGCTTTGCCACCAACGCATGGCTGCCCATGGTGCCGTCTGGCAGTGAGGTAATGCTCAAGGACACCGATGCCGTATGCAGACGGGCGATCGCCGCACTGCTTTCCAAGCAGATTGCTCTTGATATTTCGAAGCAGGCGTTCGATCATGTTCGTTTCTTTATTGATCTGAATGAGGAAATCGTGTTTGAACGCCGCTGTGGTCTGAAGTGGCTGATTTCCGATCGGGAGAACTGGAATGACGTTCCACTTAAATATGTGAGAGAACATATTTATGGTCACCCCGGGAAGAACCCATTTCTTCCCGGGTGTTTTTATTACAATTTCTGTAAAAAAATATGAAAAAATATGCATGATTCTATTGACGAGAGATAAAGTTTTGTGGTATAATTAACCAAAGACTTCTGCGTCAGGGGAATTCAGCTATAGAATGGAGGAAATGAACATGAGTCGCAGAAGAAGATTTCAGGCAGCACTTGCGGCAGCGGCAATGCTGTTTTCGATGCTGCCGTCGAAACCGACAGTTACGACAGAAGCAAAAATCGTCGAAAATCCGTACAGCTGGGAGTTTGCCGACACAAAGGGCGATGTCATCAGCGGAGCGACCTACACGCTGATGGTACGGCTGAGCGGAAAATATGTCACCGCCGCAGAGGACGGCAACGTCCACCAGTGGGAGGATCTCGGCGATGCTTCCCAGCACTGGAAAATCGTCAAGGTGGGAGAAAATTTGTGCAAGATCGTGTCCGCACAGGATCCCAAGCTTTCGCTGACCGTGGAAAACGGCGATAATACGAACGGAAACAACATCTATCTTGCGGAGTATGAGGATCTGCCCTCACAGCATTTCATCCTGCACCGCACGGATGACGCCTATTATATCACGGCGGAATGCTCGGGCAATGCGGCAATGGACGTGTACGACATCAGCCATGACAACGGTGCGAATATCAACCAGTGGGACTACTGGGGCGGCGAGGGGCAGAAATTCTACATCCGTCCCGTGGACAGCGAATACACCCTGCTGCGTGGCGATCTCAACGACGACGGTGTTGTGAACGCATTCGACGCGGCAATGATGAAAAAAGCAATGGCGGCAGGCTTCGATACGGTTTCCGGTGCGGTTGCCGATATGAACGGAGATGACGCCAATACATATCAGGATGTCCGCAGAATCACGGATTTCCTGCTGGGAACGGAAATGGGACAGTACGAAACTTACACATCCATCCCTTATGAAAAGGAATATGCGGCATACCTCTTTGCCTACTTCCTCGGAAATGCCCCGGAGCAGGAGCGTCTTTCCTATGCGGTGAGCCTTGACGGCTATCATTTCAAGGCACTCAATAACGGAAAGGAAGTCTGGAAATCCAGCGTCGGCACGGGATGCATCCGTGACCCGTATATTTTCAAGGGTGAGGATGGCTACTATTATATGCTGGCGACCGATATGAAATCCTCGCTCGGCTGGAGCAGCAACCGTAATATCATCAGTGCCAAATCCACCGATCTTGTGCACTGGTTCGACGAATCTCTGATTGAAATTGCCAATGCGTCGCCAATCATGCAGGGTGCTGACAGAGCATGGGCACCGCAGGCGATCTACGATCCCGAAAAGGAATCGTACATGATCTATTTTGCAGCCCGTGTTCCCGGACGTGACGACCGTACGATCATGTATTATGCCTACAGTAAGGACTTAAAGACGCTTGATACCGAACCGCAGCTGCTGTTCGCACCTGCTGACGGTCACGATGCGATCGACTCCGACATCATCTACCAGAAGGGTAAGTACTATATGTACTACAAGGATGAAACCACCAAGGGCATCCGTCTGGGAATTGCCGACCATGCAAACGGCCCGTACACCGACATTAAGAAAGTGTCCGAGGGTGATATTGGCGTGGAAGGCCCGAATATCTACAATCTCATCGGTACGGATGAATGGGTGATGATGTCCGATGCCTATGGGCACGGCTACTACATCATGCAGCAGACCTCCGATCTTGAGAATTTTACAACACTTGACAGAAACAGCTACAGCTTTGATTTTACGCCCCGTCACGGCTATGTCATTCCCATTACGGATGACCAGTACGACGCACTTGTCGGTGCATTCCCGTCGGATACGATCTCACCGAGAAATACCGGCATGGAGGATGTGCAGGTGCTGCTTGACAAGGGCGAATCCGTGGAGCTTCCCGATACGGTTACTGCTGAATACAGTAATGGCGGTACGGCGGATTTCCCCGTAACATGGAATGCTGCACAGCTTGCCGCTGTGGATACCGCAACACCCGGTAAGTACACCGTAACGGGTACGGTGGAAGCAAATTCCTATGAAAATCCGTTCATTCTCGAACGTGCCGATCCCCATGTTGTCAAGGGGGATGACGGGTATTACTACTTCACCGCATCCTACCCTGCCTACGGCGATGTCAACAAGGGCTATGACAGGATCATTCTTCGCCGCAGTGAAACGGTTGCGGGACTTGCGGCGGCGGAAGAAAAGACGATCTGGCAGGCACACAGCAGCGGCATTATGGCAAAGCATATCTGGGCACCGGAAATGCACTGCATCAAGGGTGTGTGGTATATGTTCTTTGCCGCAGGCAGCAGCAGCGACATCTGGGCGATCCGTCCGTATGTTCTCAAATGCGACGGCGATCCCTTTACCGGAAGCTGGACGGAATGCGGTCAGGTGCAGGCGGCAAACGGCGATACCAGCTCTTTCCGGTCGTTCTCGCTGGATATGACCTATTTTGAACACAACGGCAGGCACTATGTCATCTGGGCGGAGATCAAGGGCGATTCCTCACTGTTCATGGCGGAGATCAACCCCGATGAGCCCTATAAGATGCTCACAGCCCCTATTCTGCTGACAAAGCCCGAATATAGCTGGGAGCTTGTCAACCACAGAGTAAACGAGGGTGCGGCGGTGCTGAAAACCGATTCCAAGGTGTATGTGTTCTTTTCTGCATCGGGTACGGGTTCGGAATACTGTGTGGGACGTCTTGAGTCGGACATCAACGCAAATCTCATGGATGTCAAGAGCTGGACGAAAATTACCACACCCGTACTTTCCACGGGCAATCTCTACGGAGAATCCGGCCCCGGACACAACAGCTTCGTTACGGATGAAAACGGCAATGTGCTGATCGTGTACCATGCACGTCCGCTGTCGCATTCGTCAAAGGGCTGCGGTAGCTATGCAAGTGATCCGCTGTACGATCCCTGCCGTCACGCACGCATCAAGAGAGTGCTCTTTGCAGGCGATGGCACGCCCATCATCAGTATGAATCCGGACGAGGAGCTGGCAGCACGCTTCCGTACGGTTACAGCAACGATTACCGTCAAATAAAAAAAGGTAAAACGTGGGGCAGTGCCCCACATCAAATAGAAAAGCCGGAACGTGCATATTCCGGCAGACAAATCATAAGGGGGAATTATTATGAAATGGTATCAGAGAATGATTTCGGCTGTCACGGCAGCAGCACTGCTCTGCCCGTTTGCGTTTCAGGCGGACTGGGACGCTCTGGCGGCGGAAACGGTTGTGGTGTCGCCCTACAACACCTACGAAATCAACGGCGGCAAATTTGAAGGCTGGGGAACTTCTCTGTGCTGGTGGGCAAACCGTGTCGGTTATTCCGATTCGCTTGCAAAGCAG
>JAZOBK010000157.1:0-6512 GCA_045595985.1 Oscillospiraceae bacterium | reverse complement strand
GCCAAAGGGATAACATCCCTTTGGAATCCCATGCCGTTTCACCATCATCCCCCATGGGGACAATGGTGAAACGCTAAGATTGCAAGAACGATATTCTTGGCAGGAATACGGGAACAACGTTCCCGTGCATACACAGACATTTTCCTTCATTTAATAGACGATACCTAAGATCGCATCCAACAGCTCATAACCGTCATTCGGCACAAGCCGGATCTTTACGCCAAGGGCATCTTCCACATCCCCGATGGTCACATCATCAAGGAACACATCGCTGTCACGCCGGATCATGCTCGACGACAGCAGCAGTTCATCTCCCAAAGGCTTGTCCTTGAGCTGTGCGATCAGATCCTGCCCTGTGATCAGTCCCGTTACGGTAATGCTCTCCCCGAAGAAATCGTTGCGGATGGGGTACACATGGCTGGAAAGCCCATTCCATTTTTGCTCCGCCTGTGAAAGCAGCTCTTTCAGAAATGTATATGCGGAGCATCCTGTTGCGATGGACACCGTTCTCGGCAGGCTCTGCGGCTGTGCATCCTCCATTGCCGCATGGAATTCATCGGCGAGCGAGCGGAGCATTCCCACACCATTTTCATACTGGGAATAATCCTCATAGTACGCTCCTTCCGGAATTTCACGCTCTGCAAGCAGGAAGAATTCGTCCGACGGGAACACCGTTCTGGTTCCGTATTCTTCCAAAAACTTCGTCTGGAATTCGGCAATCAGATCAAGTGCCGCCGCTGCCGACGCCTTATCAAATGGCGTAAGCGGATACAGCCCCTCACGGAATTTCGACAAACCGACAGGAACGACCGCAACACTCTGGAGATTGGGGAGCATTTTCCCAAGATCCGTCAGCGTCCGCCGAAGCTCCTCGCCGTCATTGAGCGTGGGACAAAGCACGATCTGACAGTTGAGCCTGATGCCTGCCCGTGCCATCTGCCAAAGGTAATCCAGCTTCTCCCCCGCAAAACGATTGTTCATCATTTTGCACCGCAATTCGGGATTTGTCGTATGCACGGAAACGTTGATATTCAGCTTCATACGGATAATGCGGTCAATGTCCTCCTGCGTCATATTGGTGAGAGTGACATAGTTTCCCTGCAGGAACGAAAGTCTTGCGTCATCATCCTTGAAATACAGCGTTTCACGCATACCCGGGGGCATCTGGTCAATAAAACAGAACACGCATTGATTACGGCAGTGCATTTTCTGATCCATCAGGTAGCTTTCAAAGGAAAGTCCGAGATCGTCATATTCATCCTTCTCGATCTCGCAAGCAAACTGTTCACCGTTCCTTTCCAGAACGAGATGCAGCTGTGTTTCCGCCGCATAGAACATATAATCCAGCACGTCACGCACACCGTGACCATTCAAGCTGACCAGAACATCGCCGTCCGCAATGCCTGCTCTGGCCGCAGGGGAATTCGGGATAACCCCTGTTATTGCAACCATCTGCCCACCTCCTTTCCACATAAAAACGGAGAGAAGTTTTCCGCCTCTCTCCGTCCGCCTTATGTTGACACTTATTCAGCATCCATCTTCAGAACTTCTACACCCTTGTAGAAACCGCAGTTCTTGCAAACCTTGTGCGGAGCCTTCAGCTCGCCACAGTGGTCGCACTTGCACATTGCAGGAGCTTCCAGCTTCCATACAGCACTGCGTCTCTTGTTCTTTCTTGCCTTGGACGTTTTTCTCTTCGGTACAGCCATTTTGGCACCTCCTTACAGCCGATTCACATCGGTTATTCACTCATACAATCACAATCTGTCTCATTTCTGTCGCAACCGCATTTCGGGCACAAACCCTTGCAGTCCGGCTTGCAAAGCAGCTTGGACGGCAGTTCCAACAGCAAATCGGAAATTGCAATTTCTGCTGTATCTATGCTCTCTGCCCTTGCGACAATGTAGCTGTCATCTTCATCCTCCGAATGCAGCTCACGGACAACCGTGTGCACAGCGTCAAATGAAAAATCCTGCACTGTTTCCTTCAGGCAGCGGTCGCATACAACAAGCAGGGAAAAAGCAATATGCATCGTCAATGTTACAACACCGGCACGGTTTGCAATCTCTCCCTCCACCGTTACAGGCGTCGAGAACACATAACCATGCACCTGAGCCAGACGTTCCTCGGGAACGGCAAATGCCACTTCTTTTGAAGTTCCGGGAATGTTCAGCACGTTTTTGATATTCATCAGCATAACATATTCCTCGTTCTTTAGAGCATCACAAACTTTATTATATCGAAAAACCGTCAGTTTGTCAAGCCCTTTTGCTAAAAAATCAGAAAATTACACGAAAACCGGCAGCGGAAAGCCGCCGGTTTCAGATATTTCCCAGAGATCAGAGATACTTTGTTACAGATTCCGGCAGTTCGTCGTTATTTGCGGAAACCGTGAAAGTAATCAGTGTGTCATTGCCTGTCAGCTTATCAAGCTTTGCAAACATTGCACCCAGTGCGTCAAAATCAACACCGCCGATCTTCAGAATACCGTCAATGAAGATCTCCTTGATGTCATAGTTGCCTGCCAGCATACCGGCGATAAAGCCGTAGAAATTCTCATAGCCAGCAATATCAAACTGCTCAACGCCTACCCAGCGAACCTTGTAGCTGATGGAACGACGCAGTGTTTCGCCCTTCTCTACGCATACGAGGCAGCCGTTTGTTTCTGCTACTGCTGCATTGATCTTTTCGATGAGGATCTTGGTCTTGCCAGTACCCTTTCTTCCGGTAATCAGTTGAATCATAAGTAAAACTCCTTCCAATGCCTTACGGCATATTCTTGCATTATGTTTTTATATCACTGCCGACAAGCACGGAGCCATCCGCAGCATTTAACGTTTGTTTCAGCGTTTAGCCGTTCAGCTTTGCTTCGAGTGCAGCCTTTGCACCCTCATATCCGGGCTTGCCGAGCAGGGCGAACATATTTGCCTTGTAGCTCTCAACGCCGGGCTGGTTAAAGGGATTTACGCCCAGAACGTAGCCGGAAACTGCACAAGCCTTCTCAAAGAAGTAGATCAGGTAGCCCAGACTCTCCTCCGTGGTGTCATCCAGCTCAATGATGATGTTCGGAACGCCGCCCTCTGTATGTGCCAGAATTGTACCCTCCAGTGCCTTGCGGTTTACCACGGACATATTCTGGTTTGTCAGGAAGTTCAGACCATCCAGATTTTCAGCGTCGTCTTCCAGATAGAAATCCTGCTTGGGAGTCTTGATATCCACAACAGTTTCAAACATCAGGCGTGTGCCCCTCAGAATGTACTGACCCATGGAGTGCAGATCGGTGGAGAACACTACGGATGCCGGGAAAATACCCTTATTATCCTTGCCCTCACTCTCGCCGAACAGCTGCTTGTACCACTCGGACATCATTGCAAAGCTCGGATCGTAAGAAACGAGCAGCTCAGTGGACTTGCCCTTTCTGTAAAGGATGTTACGCAGAGCTGCATACTTGTAGCAGTCATTCTCCTCAAAATCAGCCTCGTATGCCTTCTGTGCCTTTGCCGCACCCTCCATCAGCTTGTCGATGTCGCAGCCTGCAGCTGCGATCGGGAGCAGACCAACTGCCGTCAGAACGGAGAATCTGCCGCCGACATCATCCGGAACGACGAATGTTTCGTAGCCCTCGGTATCGGACAGTTCCTTCAGTGTGCCCTTTGCCTTATCGGTTGTAGCAAAAATACGCTCCTTTGCACCTTCCTTGCCGTACTTGTCCTCAACGAGCTTCTTGAATACACGGAACGCCAGTGCAGGCTCGGTCGTTGTACCGGACTTGGAAATTACATTCACGGAAATATCCTTGCCCTCGCAGATCGCCAGAACTTCATTGAGGTATGTAGGGTTGATGTTGTTGCCCACATAGTAAATGTCAGGTGTGTCCTTCTTCATGTTGTTGTAGAAGGGGGATTTGAGCAGTTCGATCGCAGCTCTTGCACCGAGGTAGGAGCCGCCGATTCCGATCACGATCAGAATATCGGAATTGCTCTGGATCTTCTTTGCCGCTGCCTTAATGCGAGCGAATTCTTCCTTATCATAATTGGTGGGCAGATCCAGCCAGCCAAGGAAATCGCTGCCGAGACCGGTTTTGTCGTGCAGCGTCTTTGCCGCAGTCATAACCTGCTCCTTAATGCCGGTCATTTCGTCCTTTCCGACGAAGCCCTCCAGATATTTTGTGTTCAGTTTCAAAGCCATAGAATACGCCTCCAAAAAATCTTATGATACATTATCTATTATACTTGAAAATCAAAAATATTGCAATACCTTGGCGAACACTTCGGGTAACATTGTGAAAACAAAACAATTTTTATCTTCAATTTTTGTGAAATACAACAAAGTTTCTCGTCCTAAGATCTGCTGCTTTCTGTTTGTCGGACGGGGTGCATATTTTGTAGCAGGAGGTGCAATATGAAACAGATCGCAATAATTTTGAGCGTCGTACTGCTTGGCTGTCTGCTGCACGATTCTCCCGTTCATGCCGCAGAAAGCTCCGCTGCCACACTGCTGACCGAGGCACGCACGGGGAATATTCTGGCACAGGAGAATGCGGACGAAATACTTCCGGTCGGTTCGCTTGCAAAGCTCATGACGGCTCTGCTGACGGCAAGGGTCATTGAAAGCGGGGAAATCTCCACTGAAACCGTCCTCACTGCCGGCGATGCCGTCACCGGCACAAAGGGTGCTGTCATCTGGCTGGAGGCAGGCGATAAAATTACGGTGGATGAGCTTCTCATGGGGCTGCTCGCAGGCAATGCCAACGATGCGGCGGCAGTGCTTGCGGTGCGAATTTCCGGCAGCATTCCATCCTTTGTGAACGACATGAATGCAGCCGCATTTGATCTCGGAATGCGAAACACCCATTTCACTTCACCGCAGGGCTATGATGATCCGATGGCATACAGCACGGCACGGGACATGGGAAAGCTTGCGTGTGCCGTGCTGAAATATGACTTGCTCATGCCCTATCTGACCACATGGCGTACGTTCATCCGTGATGAAACGGTGGAGATCGTCAATGAAAACCCCCTCACCCGAACTATGGAAGGCTGCAGAGGGCTGAAGGCGGGACATTCCGAAGATGCGGGACAGTTTGTGATCGCCGCCTGCGAACGTGACGGTATGATCTGCGTGGCGGTGGTACTGGGCTGCGAAGACAAGGACGATCGCTTTGCGATCGCAAAGCGGCTGCTGAATTCGGGTTTTCAAAGTTATAAGATCACAACGCCCGCACTTTCGGAGGAATTTCTCATGCCGCTGAAAATCAAGGGCGGCACGGAATCCGCCGTTCTTCTGCAATTATCCGAAATACCGGAGCTGACCGTTCCGGCGGATGCAGAGGATCTGGAAACGGTGCTCGTTCTGCCGGATTATGTGCAGGCACCGCTTTCCGCAGGGCAGCAGGTAGGGATGGTCTATTTTTACCATGGGGATACCCTGCTCTGCGGCACGGCACTCCTTGCCGAAACGGATGTGCCGCAGATTTCCGTTTGGTATGCATTCAAAAAGGTGCTGCGGTTTCTGGTCACCTGATATGGTCAAAAATAAAGAGGACTGCGTGTGCAGTCCTCTTTTTGCAAAACATCATAGGGTTGTGGGGCAGAGCTGTTATTTTACAATGAACTTGTCAATTGCAGCGAACAGCTCTTCTGCGTCATCTGTGTGTGCACGCAGTTCAATCGGCTTGGACAGATCAAGACTGAAGATGCCCATAATAGACTTTGCGTCAATGGCATATCTGCCGGAAACGAGGTCAATGTCAAAATCGAAAAGAAGCACGGTGTTTACGAAATTCTTGACATCGTCAATTGCCTTCAAAGCTACTGTTGTTGTTGTCATAAAATACCTCCTAAGCCGTTTGTATTTTTTCCTTGTGTACAGCTTTTTCTGCTGTGACTATAGCATACCACGAAAGAACGCAAAAGTCAAGGGGCTTGCAAAATTTTCAGCATTTTAGTATAATAGAAGGGAAAGCGATTTATCTTTTTTATACATGATTTCCATGACAGGTTACAAAACGCCTGCAGATAGTTACAAAATCCCTATATTATGTAATAAATCGACAAGATTTCTTTTAATTTTACGGAGTGATCAAATGAAAGTTTATTTGCAAAATTTCGGCTGCAAGGTCAACGCCATTGAAACCGAAGGCATTGCCGCCCTGCTGTGTCAGCACGGCTGGGAACCGTGCAGCACACCCGAGGATGCCGATGCGATCATCCTCAATTCCTGCACGGTGACTTCTTCCGGCGATCACCGTATGCTGAAGGCACTGCGGAAATTCCGCAGTGCCTTTTATCAGTGAAATCAGATTCGCATAGCGGTGGAGTAAGCAGCCCGCATACCCTGCTGGATAGTGGCGGCCTTTTTGCAGTCGCCGATCATGTAGAATTCCTTGGCACAGCCGTAGAAGCTAAGCGCCAGGTCGGTGGTAGCTCTCATGCCGGCAGACATAACGACGGAGTCTGCAGGAATAGAAACGGTGTTGCCGTCCTTGTCGGTGTATTCAACGGCTCCGTCCT
>JAZOBK010000156.1:0-7269 GCA_045595985.1 Oscillospiraceae bacterium | reverse complement strand
TTCGAGCTTGAATACACAGGCGCAGATGGTGAAAAGCATCGACCGGTTATGATTCACAGAGTTGTATTTGGCTCTATAGAGCGTTTTATCGGCGTTATTACGGAGCACTTTGCAGGAGCATATCCCACATGGCTGGCTCCTGTGCAGGTTAAGGTTATTACTGTTGCGGAGAAGCATAGGGAGTATGCCCAGTCCGTTGTGGACAAGCTGACAGCCGCAGGTATCCGCGTTGAGCTGGATGACCGCAACGAAAAGGTCGGTTACAAGATTCGTGAGGCTCAGCTCGGCAAGGTTCCCTATATGTTCATTGTAGGTGACAAGGAGGCCGAGGAGGGCACAGTTGCAGTTAGATCTCGCAAAGAGGGCGACAAGGGTGCAATTGCTCTCGATCAGGTACTGGCCGGTTTGCTGGACGATGTCAACAGTCGTAGCCTGTAGTTTTATGATGGTTACATCAGGTCGCGGAGAAGTCTGCGACCTGATTTCTTTAGGTGGCATGCTGTGAAAAAATAGTTGAAAAAATGTAAAATAGGTGCTTGACACGGTGGGCACCTTTGTGTATTATAGTCGCACGGCCCATTGGTCAAGCGGCCTAAGACTCCGCCCTCTCACGGCGGCAACACCAGTTCGAGTCTGGTACGGGTCACCACATCTAATCGGTGTCTATTGCGAAGAGGTTCCACCCGTTCCCATTCCGAACACGGTAGTTAAGCTCTTCTGCGTCGAGAATACTTGGCTGGCCACGGCCCGGGAAATTAGACCGATGCCGATATAGATTCCTCCATAGCTCAGTCGGTAGAGCACTCGGCTGTTAACCGAGTTGTCGTTGGTTCGAGTCCAACTGGGGGAGCCATAAAAATCCATCAGCATTTGCTGATGGATTTTTTAATTATATATACAATTTTGTGTTGTGTATTGAAACACTTGAAAGAGGGGGAAAATCATTGCTATGGAAACAAATAGAGCCGATCAACCGAACATTCTTGTCGTCCTGACGGGTGGAACGATCTGTTCCTCGGTTAATGCGGAGGGAATACGGTTTTCCGACGCTGCCAATGTGGAGATCATACAGAATTTTCAGGCAGGAGGATCTCCGTTCAGCAATAACATGACGTTTACTGTAAAGACGCCCCTTGATATATTGAGTGAGAATATGACGATTGACAGCTGGAATGTCCTGCTGCGATTTTTTCGCACTGAGGTTGATTGGAATGCTTATCAGGGCGTAATCGTGCTGCATGGCACGGATACGCTTGCTTACACTTCTTCGCTCCTGTCAATTGCACTGGCAGGGGTTCCTGTGCCCGTCTGTATGGTATCCAGCCAGCTTCCGCTTTCCTTTGCGGAAACCAACGGACACGCTAATTTCCGTGCGGCGGTGGAACTGATCATGAATGGAATTACCCCGAATGTTTATGCGGTTTATCGCAATATGGATCAAAGGATGTATGTGCATTATGGGGCACATTTGCTGCAGTGCGGAAATTATAGTCAGGATTTTTTCAGTGCGGATGCTGTGCAGATTGATGTGTCGGAGTTCGCTAAGTTCTCGGGAAAATCCTTTGAAAGCGATGCTGTGCTGATGCATGAGATGGGAGATCTTACCCCCTGTGTCATGCAGATCACGCCGTATGTCGGCATCCGCTATGATGCGTATTGTCTGGACGGCGTGCGTGCAGTTGTGCACGGCACTTTCCATTCACAGTCCCTCTGTGTGGAACGCAAAAATGGACAGGGTGCGTATTCCGTATCTTCCGTGCTCCATCTTCTGGATAGATGCAGGGAACGTGGAATTCCCGTGTTTCTCGCACCTTGCAGTGCGGATGCCTATCGGTATGAGTCCACGGGTGATGCCCTCAATCAGGGTGCATTCCCCATTTCGGAAACCACATTTGAGATGGCGTATGTGAAAACGCTTGTGGGCTGTGCTCTCGGATATGACGGCGAGGAACTTCAGCACTTTGTCAATACGTCCGTCAATCACGAATGCTTGAACTTTTGTCCGTTGTAAATTTCCACAAAACGGATGGCAGAATCTGACGAGTGATTTTTTGAAATTTGCTATTGACATCGCCATAAAAATGTGATATACTGTATCTATAATCGGCAATGATGGAGAGAGTATTGCAGGGTACTTGTTCAAAGAGAGCTGTCGGCGGTGGAAGTGCAGCAGCGAGTCCTGCGAGAAGAACACTCCGGAGTCTGCGGAAGAAAACCGGTAATCCGGTGATTAGAACCGCACGTTCATCACGTAAAGATGCAAACGAGTGGATTGGCAACAATCAATTTGGGTGGTATCGCGGAAGTTAACTTTCGTCCCATGTTACGGGACGGAAGTTTTTTGTTTTTTTGCATGGATTTCCGTCACGACGGTATACTAACTATATAATCTATGGAGGATGAATGCTATGTTGAGAACACATACCTGTAATGAACTGAACCCCGAACATATCGGGCAGAATGTCAAGCTGACCGGCTGGATCGACACGATCCGTGACCACGGCGGCGTGCTTTTTGTGGATCTGCGTGACCACTACGGTGTGACACAGATCGTTTTCTCCGATGACAGCCTGATCGCAGGTATGTCCAAGGAAACTGTGGTACTGGTGGAAGGCAGCGTTACCATGAGAGATGAGGAAACTGTCAATCCCAAGATCAGCACCGGTCTGATCGAAGTGCGTGCGGAAAAGATCGAGGTGCTCGGTCCCTGCCAGCTCGGACTTCCGTTTGAAATTGACGCTTCCACACAGACAAGAGAGGAAGTTCGCCTCAAGTATCGTTATCTGGATCTGCGTAACGGCAAGATCCACAACAATATCGTGCTGCGTTCCAAGATTCTGAGCTACCTGCGTCGCCAGATGGAGGATCTGGGCTTCATGGAGATCCAGACTCCCATTCTGACTGCATCTTCTCCCGAGGGTGCCCGTGACTATCTGGTTCCCAGCCGTAAGCACAAGGGCAAGTTCTATGCACTTCCGCAGGCTCCGCAGCAGTTCAAGCAGCTGCTGATGGCATCCGGCTTTGACCGTTACTTCCAGATCGCACCCTGCTTCCGTGATGAGGATGCTCGTCAGGATCGTTCCCCCGGTGAGTTCTACCAGCTCGACTTTGAGATGGCATTTGCAACACAGGAGGATGTATTTGACATTGCGGAAACTGTTATTTACAACACCTTCAAGGAGTTCTCCGATAAGGAAATTTCCAAGCCCCCGTTCCGCCGCATTCCGTTTGCAGAATCCATGCTCAAGTATGGTACCGACAAGCCGGATCTCAGAAACCCCCTGCTGATTCAGGATCTGACGGACTTCTTTGCAAAGCATGAATTCCTGACCATCAACGGCAGAACCGTTCCGTTCAAGAATAAGCTCGTTCGTGGTATCGTTGCCAACTATCTGGTAAAGAAGGATGGCGACGGCGACGGCAAGAAGGCGTTCGAGAAGACAATTGACGCATATTCCAGAAGCATCGGCATGAAGTTCGGTATCGGCTATATTACGCTGGAGGAAGGCGAGTACAAGGGCCCGATCGCAAAGTTCCTGACCGACGAGCAGAAGGCAGAGCTGACGGCTCTGGTAGGTATCAAGGAAGGCGAATCCCTGTTCTTCATCAGCGATACCGCAAAGGTGATCAACCAGCTTTCCGGCGAGATGAGAACATGGATCGCAAATGAACTGGGACTGATCAAGGATGATTCCTTTGAATTCTGCTTCATCGTGGACTTCCCGATGTATGAGCTGAATTCTGATACCAACAAGATCGACTTCACACACAATCCCTTTTCTATGCCGCAGGGTGGTATGGACGCACTGATGAATAAGGATCCGCTGGAAATTTTCGCATACCAGTATGACATCGTATGCAACGGCGTGGAGCTTTCCTCCGGTGCGGTTCGTAACCACAATCCCGAGATCATGAGAAAGGCATTCGAGATCGCAGGCTACGGCGAGGAAGACCTCAAGGCAAAGTTCGGTGCACTCTACACCGCATTTGCATATGGTGCACCGCCGCACGCAGGTATGGCACCGGGTGTTGACAGAATGATCATGCTCATCGCAGGTGAAGAAACCATCCGTGACGTCATTGCATTCCCGCTCAACGGCAATGCACAGGATCTGATGATGGGTGCTCCCGGTGAAGTTACCGAGCAGCAGCTGCGTGAGGTTCACATTAAGGTAAGAGATTAATACGGAAAATTACAGTCCGTCCGTTCTGTGACGGGCGGACTGCTTCGATCATCCAGAGAAAAGGAGCAAGCTTGTATGGAAAGAGATACATTGAGAAGGCTTGAACTGCTCAACCAGCTCAGCCTGACCGATACGCAGAAAGAGGATGTGCTGGCATTCTGTGCCTGCCGTGAGAAAGAACTGGAAGTTCTCAATGCAGTGGATACCTCCGACGTGGAAAGAATGGTTCACGTTATGCCCATTCTGACTGTGGTTCGTGAGGATGTTGCGTCCCAGCCGTTTTCAAGGGAAGACCTTCAGAGCGGTGCACCGGAAACGGATCAGGGCTACTGGTGCGTTCCCCGTGTCGTAGAATAAGCGAGGAGGTAACGAGAATGAAACTGTATACAGCAAAGATGGATACGGCATCTGCACGCACAGTTGCCGTGGATGATATGATTCTGACAAAGACAATGCCCACCGCTGCAGGCTCTAAAATGCTTGACGGCTATATGAGCCTGTTTGACGCCGAGGTTGTGACAAAGCTCACAGCGGCAGGCTATGCCATCAGCGGCAAGGCGGATGTCGGCGAATTTGCAATTGACCTTCTGGGTGAAACCTCCTGCAACGGCACACCCGCTGTGGACGGAACACTGGTGAATGCATCCGCTGAAATCGTCAAGTCCGGCGAAGTGACGGCAGTTGTCGGCATGGATGTCAATGGTTCCGTTCGCCGTGCGGCTGCACTGAATGGTCTGGTGAGCGTCAAGCCCACATACGGCACGGTTTCCCGTTACGGCACTATTCCGGTTGCCTGCTCCGGTGAAACTGTCAGCGTTATGGCAAAGACCGTGGATGACTGCCGTGAAGTGCTTGGGGCAATGATAGGTCACGACGATAAGGATGGCACGAGCCTTTCCGAGGAACTTTGTGCAAAGGCTGCTGCCGACGCAGAGCCGATTCGTCGTGTTGCAATCGTAACTTCCCTGACCGCAGGCGTGGATGCCGCAACTGCCGCAAAGCTTGAGGCTGCAAAGAATGCTCTGACCGCAGGCGGCGTAGAGGTATGCGAGGTTTCGGAGGAAACCCTTGCTGCTGCCCGCATTGCATGGAATATCCTGATGAGTGCGGAGCTTTGCAACAATGTTTCCCGCTATGACGGCGTGAAGTACGGCTACCGTACCCAGAATTTCACAAATATTGATGAACTGTACACCAACACCCGTACCGAGGCATTCGGAGAGCTGCTCAAGACGGCGATCCTGTTCGGTTCCGATACCCTTTCCACAGAAAACTATATGAAGGAGTATGATAAGGCACTGCGTATGCGACGTGTCACTGCAGAGGCATTCAATGCACTCTTTGCACAGTACGATGCAGTACTTGCACCTGCAAGTGCAAAGGCAGCCTATACGCAGGAGGATGTAAAGGCGGATCGTTATATCTCCTTTACGGAAAACCTCTATACAGCACCTGCGTCCATCACAGGACTTCCCACGGTTGTGGCAGGCGGCGTGCAGCTCATCGGAAAGGCATTTTCCGAAGGTGCACTGTTTGCAGCCGCAAAGCTGCTTGAAAAGGAGGGCGAATAATCATGAGATACGAAACCGTCATTGGTCTGGAAGTACACGTTGAGCTTGCCACCAAATCCAAGATCTTCTGTTCCTGCAACGCAAAATACGGTGCAGGCCCGAATGAACACGTTTGCCCTGCGTGCTGCGGTATGCCCGGTATGCTGCCCGTTGTCAACAAGAGAGTTGTGGATTACGGTATGACAGCCGGCATGATGCTCAACTGCCATATCAACCGCACCACGACATTTGATAAGAAAAGCTATTACTACCCCGATCTTCCCTGTGCATACCAGACCACACAGTGGTTTGCACCCGTTGCCGTAAACGGCATGGTGGAGATCGAAACCTCCAAGGGTAAGAAGAATGTCCGCATCAAGCAGATCCACATGGAGGAGAATGCCGGCAAGCTGGTACACGATATTGCGGAGGATACCACCCATGTTGACTTCAACCGCACCAGCGTTCCGCTGATCGAAATCGTAAGCCAGCCGGATCTTTCCAGTGCGGAGGAAGTGGAGGCATATCTGGAACGCCTGAAGATGCTGCTGCGGTATGCCAAGGTTGCGGAATGTGCCATGGAGCACGGTACAATGCGATGCGACGTAAACCTGTCCGTTCGTCCCGAGGGCAGCGACAAGCTGGGCGTGCGTACCGAGATGAAGAACATGAACTCCATCGAGGCGATCAAGCACGCAATTGAGTATGAAACAGCACGTCACATTGATGCGATCGAGAACGGCACGGAGGTGCTCGTTCAGGAAACCCGCCGCTGGGATGACATCAAGGGCAAGAGCTTTGCGATGAGAAACAAGGAAACCGCAGGCGATTACCGTTACTTCCCTGATCCGAACGTAATGCCCGTTGTGATTGACGACGAGTGGTTCAATTCCATTCAGGCGTCCCTTCCGGAGCTTCCCGAGGAGAAATTTGCACGCTACACGCAGGAGCTGGGACTGAGCGATTATGACGCAAATCAGCTGATCAAGAGTATTGCTCTCTGCGAGTGCTTTGAATCTGCCTATGCAGTATGCGGCAACGCAAAGGATGCGGCAAACTGGATGATCTCCGAGATCATGAGCATTCTCAACAAGCGACAGATGACCTATGATATGCTTTCCATCAACGGTACTGCACTCGGTGAGCTGATCAAGCTCGTTATGGACGGCAAGGTTGGCCGTGCAAACGGCAAGAAGATTCTTGCTGCTATGTTTGAGGATACAAGCATCGAGCCGGTGGCTTATGCAGAGGCAAACGGTTATGTGATGTCCAACGACACAGGTCTGATTGAAAAGGTTGTCAAGGAAGTGATCGCAGCCGAAGAAAAGGCTGTGAATGACTACAAGAACGGCAAGGAAAAGGCACTGATGTCGATTTTCGGCAGATGCATGAAGGAACTGCGTGGCAACTGCGATCCGCAGACACTCAGAACGATCCTGACGGATACGCTTAATAAGATGTAATTACTTTAATTCTTCCAGCCCGCCGGAGGCGGGCTGGAAGAACGAATTTAAGAGCAATCATAGTTCGACAGA
>JAZOBK010000155.1:0-9885 GCA_045595985.1 Oscillospiraceae bacterium | reverse complement strand
GGCTATCATTATGGCTACGATTGGTACGGAGCCGATTACCAACGGTGTGCGTCTGAACGCTGCTCACATTGATTCGCCAAGACTCGATATGAAGCAGCATCCGCTGTATGAGGATACGGAAATTGCATTCTTCAAAACGCATTATTACGGCGGTATCAAGAAATACCAGTGGACTGCAATGCCGCTTTCTTTGCATGGTGTGGTAGTTCGCCGTGACGGTGCCAGTGTGGAAGTATGTATTGGTGAGGATGAGAATGATCCGGTATTCTGTATCACTGATCTCCTCCCCCATCTTGCAGCAAACCAGATGAAACGTACTCTGAATGAGGGAATCAAGGGCGAAGAACTGAACATTGTTGTGGGTTCACGTCCGTTCAAGGACGACAGTGAGAGCAATCTTGTCAAGCTTGCGATCATGGATATTCTGCATGAAAAATATGGGATCATCGAGGATGATTTCATTTCTGCTGAGCTTGAGGCCGTTCCTGCATTTAAAGCGAAGGACGTGGGATTTGACCGCAGCATGATTGGTGCCTATGGTCATGATGATCGTGTATGTGCTTACACAGCATTTGCAGCGGCTCTCAAATGCACCACTCCCCGTTTTACAGGCGTTACGATCCTGACGGATAAGGAAGAAACGGGCAGCGACGGCAACACGGGACTGTGTTCTGCATACCTCAAGTATTTTCTGTATGACCTTGCAGAATGCTTCGGTGCAAACGGCAGAGCTGTAATGTCCGCATCAAAATGTCTTTCCGCTGATGTAAATGCAGCATATGATCCGACATTCCCCGATGTTCTGGAACGCAACAACTGTGCATACTTCAATCATGGAGTATGCGTGACAAAATTCACAGGAGCAAGGGGTAAATCCGGTACTTCCGACGCATCCGCTGAATTTGTCGGCGAGATCCGTCGTCTGTTCGATGAAAATGATGTGATCTGGCAGACGGGTGAACTCGGCAAGGTGGATATGGGCGGCGGCGGTACAGTCGCAGCATATCTTGCAAATCTCAATATCGACACGATTGATGTGGGTGTGCCCGTGCTTTCGATGCATGCTCCCTATGAAATGGTTGCGAAAACGGACGTTTATGCCGCATACAAGGCGTTTGCAGCATTTTTGGAGAGTTAAGGCGATATGCGATATTTAGAACGATTTGATATGAAAATCATCTCTGCAAATGCAGAGGATCTGTATGTATTGATCAAGCATTTCAGTGAGGATCATGATATTGCTTTTAGCGACGCCAAGGATATTATCCTGACTTCCGTCATCGGAAGTCTTGGCGTCGAGCAGAATATTGCAGAAATTGCAAAAAAGATGGACAGATTATCGTAAAGGAGAACGAGTACGCAATGAAACTGATTTCATGGAATGTCAACGGATTCCGTGCGTGTCTGACAAAGGGATTTGAGGAAAGCTTCAAAAATTTGGATGCGGACATTTTCTGCATTCAGGAAACGAAAATGCAGCCCGAACAGGTTACGACTTCCTTTGACGGTTATCTTCAGTATTTTAATAGTGCCGTGAAAAAGGGATATTCCGGTACAGCGGTCTTTACAAAAAACGAACCCATTTCTATGTCCTTCAATTTCGAGGGACACATGGATGAGGGACGTGCCATTGTGTGCGAGTATGAAAAATTCTATCTGGTGAACCTCTATGTGCCGAACGCCCAAAGGGAGCTTGCACGCATTGACTATCGTATGCAATGGGAGGATGATCTGCGTGCATTCCTTTTGGAGCTTGACAAGAAGAAACCGATCATCCTTTGCGGTGATCTGAACGTGGCACATAAGGAGATTGATTTAAAGAATCCGAAATCCAATGTGGGAAATGCCGGTTTCTCCGATGAGGAGCGTGGAAAGTTCGGAGAGCTTTTGGAAAGCGGTTTTATCGACTCCTTCCGCTATCTGTATCCCGATCAGAAAGATGCCTATACATGGTGGTCGTATATGTTCAAGTCCAGAGAAAGAAACGTGGGATGGAGAATTGACTACTTCCTCGTTTCTAACCGCATTGCCGATAAAATTGTAGATGCTAAAATATATCCGGATATTCTTGGAAGCGACCATTGTCCGGTGGGGCTTGAAATTGCAATTGATTAAATAAAAAGTTCCTGACCTTGGTCAGGAACTTTTTTGCGTTGTTGTTTTGAGAAGCAGCGTTATTTTGCTCTCTCCTCCAGAATATCCATCATTTCGCCGACATTCTTCATGCCGCTTACCTCACGCATAGTGAAACGCATACGGAACGCCTTTTCCACCGCTGCAATCAGATTGATATGCTCAAGGCTGTCCCAATCCTCAATGTCCTTTGCGGAGGTTGCATCCGTCAGCACGATCTCATCATCGTCAAACACATCCTGAAATACCTCTGTGAGCTTTGCTTTTACCTGTTCTCTGTTCATTTTCTTTTCCTCCTGTTATTTTGATGCTGTCATTGCGGAAACTGCAATGACTTCATTTTTTTGCGTATATCCGGCGGTTTCCAATTTCCAGACGCTGTTTCCGTCTTCGTCCTTTGAAACCTCTGTAAACCCGAACGTTCCGAAAAGTTCGGCCACCATGGCATTCTTCTTGGTCGGATAGTAATAACCGTAGATCTCCTCGATCCCCTGCTTACGGCATTCCTCAACAAGTGCGTCAAGCATCGCAAATTCCATATCACGCTTGAGCACACGACAGCTCATCAGCCACAGTTCCACATGAAGTGCAGCATCTT
Organism: Oscillospiraceae bacterium; assembly: GCA_045595985.1. Taxonomy (GTDB): domain Bacteria; phylum Bacillota; class Clostridia; order Oscillospirales; family Ruminococcaceae; genus UBA3855. Next base: position 7,154 of record JAZOBK010000155.1, on the reverse strand, counting down.
CTTTTCTGCCTATGACAACGGATACGATACCGTTGTCACCGAATTTATCCTCCAGCCTTCCGTAGAGGCGGATATGCTGTTTGCTTTCTGCAACGTTCTCCATTTCTGCCTGCGTATAACGCTTCGTCGTTACATTGAACTGATTACTCTTATTGGTCAATTGCGTGATTCTGGGGAGATGCACGGGATCAAAATCACAGATTTCTGATTTCATATCAAGACTCAACAGGAAATCCTTATAATTTACGAATTTCTGCTGTGCAGCCTGACGCTGTGCATTTGCCTGATACATTGCATTACGCTTTGCGTCGTCACCGGAAAGCGTGGTCACTTCAAAATAACCGCTTCTATCAAGTGCAAGCATACATTCCTCAACAGAATCAAAGGAAATTACGGCAGTATCCGGCAGCTGTGCCTGTACAATGGCACGTTCGGCTGGGTTATCGTCCACAAAGATAAAGCTTTCCGGCAGAAGCGTCAGTTCCTGTGCCATATCGGCAATGTTCATGGATTTCGGTTCCCAGTTTGCTTTAATGCAGACAAAGTCCTCGGGTTTCAGTACGCCATCGGGATGCTCCAGTCCTGAGATGGCATTTTCGTAATCATTTTTGGAGCAGACTGTCAGCAGTACTCCCAGATCTTTATGTGCCTTCAGATAAGCCTGCAGCTGTGCATACGCTTGTCCGACAGATGTTTCCTGTCCGATTTCAATTCCTGCCTGCCCGTCATCACCAATGACACCGCCCCAGAGGGTATTATCCAGATCCAGTGCAAGAACCTTCTTATTCTTGCCCATGAGAGAACACACAATGTTGGAAAGGTTGTATGCAAATTCCGGAATTGCGGGAACGCAGAGTGCATATTTGTAAAGGTGCCAGTAGGACGGTTCCAGCCACTTTTCCAGTCCGTAGGAAGCGGAAAGATAGTTGATGTCGTGGATATAGAAATTGCCATGCTTTTTGGCATATTCATAGAAACGGCAGTTGAGCTGCGTCAGGAAATCAATCCTGCCATGAATGCAACCAACTTCACGGTTGCCAAGCAGTCGTGTCAGGGGCATCTCAAAATTATTCTGGATGATGGGACACTGATACACCTGCGTCAGACGATCCCACATCTGTGAGAAATGGGAATATGCCTGTTCCAACTTATGCTCCACTACCTCTGCACTGTCACCAAGCTGCGGATATTCCTGCACATTTCGTGAAGAAGTATGGATGAAGATCAGTTCCGGCTTGAACTCCTCCAGAGAGGGATTCTCAAACATAGCGTCGTTCCAGTACTGGGCGTATTCCGATTGCCAGAACTCGGGCACAATGCCACGATTGCGAAGGAAAAGTTCCAGCATCAAGATAATATCATTTGTTGTGGAACCGCCGAGTACGGCGATACGGAGCTTTACCGCACCGCTTTCTTGTTCTTTCAGAGTACGCAGCAGCTTTCGCCGTTTCTGCAAAAGCTGTGCACTGTCAAACGGATAACAAAGTTCCTGCAGCATAAAATCCTCCATAAGAATTGCCCCTTCCCCTGCCAGGCAAGGAAAGGGGCAGCAATTAATACATAATTTTCTGTAACTTCTTGGAATTACCGCCCGTTGCACTGTATGTGTTCATTGCAAAGAGTACATCGGTAACACCGTGTTCCTTTACAAAGTCAATCACACCCGGCTCAAAATACCGCATATCTGCAACCCAGATCTCTGAGAAGGATTGGGTAAGGCACGGTACGAGGGCATTTCCGTAGCTATCCTTGATGATCATCAGTTTTCTGCCATTGGTACAATCCGTTGTGACATGGGTGATGCGTTCATCACCGCCCATGAATACGAGATACCAGCTGGAATTTGCCACATTATCAAGATTGATTAGCAGATTGCCCTGACGTTCATTGGTCATGTCAATGTTATAATATGTCGTTGTATACTGGTTTTTCGGCTTATAGTAAATAAACGGCTCGGGATTATCCTTGAACACCGCATGATTAGTATAACCATAAAGTGTTCCGACATATCCATCCTTCTGTACAGTTTCGTATTCGGAAAGATCAGCAAACGGGACACCCGCAGTTTCCGCAAATGCCTGTGCAGCATAGTATGCACCAAGCGGCTGCCAGTGATGGTCGGTCTTGGAATAAATTGCCTCTTTTTTGTGTTCTCCCAAAATGGAGTAAGCATCCACCGGCTTTACGCCATTAAAGAAACTGTTGATATGGTTGATGTTTTCCAGTTCACTTGCAGTGGACTTCTCATATTTCTTCGGGAGGTAATAAGAAACCGCAGTCGGTGCAACAAGTGAATAGACATTTACATTCTCACCAAATTCGGCTTTATACTGATTCAGTGTTTCTGCATATTTCTGACCGTTTGCAAAGCCACCGCCGTACAGCATGATACCACGATCCTTGACGATGAGGATGTTGTTGGCGATCTCGCCTTCATATTCTTCCTCCTCTTCGGGTTCGGTGGTGGCTTCCGTAGTTTCGGTCAACTCAGTGGTTTCTGTCGGATTTGTTTCCTGTATGGAATTTTCAGTTGCAAGTGTTGTTTCCTCAGTCGGTTCGGTTTCAGTGGGAATTGTAGTTTCTTCAGGCTTTTCCTCAATGGTCGGAATATTGCCGATGATGATAACGCCGTCGTCATAGGGAATACCAAGATTTGCACGGAAATCGGAAATCATACCCTTGAAGGTGCTTCGCATGGGCACAGTATCATTATAAAACTGTGCAAACTGGGATGTGAAGGTACCATCAAGATAAGAGGAAATCGAAAACTTCGGGCATTTTGTCAGGTCACGGTTTTCTTCCTCGGACTTTGTCGGTCTATCTCCAAACACCATAAACAGGGCAATTCCTGCCATACATACAAGCAATACCAGAACATTAAAACTGTATGTCCAGTGCTCAACCATACGTTTTTTGTTGATCTTGCGTTTTCTGGGTGCAGCAGCACGATTCTGTTTCTGATTCATCATCCCACCCCCTTAAAACCTGTAATACAGGAATGCCTTGGTTGTGGCATCCACCAGAAGAATGCTGCTCAAAAGGAGCAGTACAACGCTCACGAGCGTTCCTGTTACTGACACTGCCATCCTTGCACGAAGTGAACGATCGGACAGCTTTTTGGGAATTTCCAGAATCGGGAATGTGCAGATGATCGCCACAATGATCAAGAACAGATTATTACAAAAGGAAGCCTGTTCATAGATGCCAAAGAAACCATTGGAATTGAAGAATGTGAGATTCTTCAGGAAAAGTCCCAGTTCTCCGAGATCTTCAAAATAGAATATACCGAAGCCTATGATAATGACGATCTTATTGTAAATATGTCTGATCCACAGAGGAATGGCACGCATTTTCTTCTTGCCGATCTTTGTTTCGATCATGATGAACATACCATAATACAAGCCCCAGATAATGTAATTCCAGCTTGCACCGTGCCAGATACCTGTACAGAGCCATACCATGAACAGGCTCAGGTACTTATTGCGGACGCCGAAGAATGAAAGCGGCAGCAGATAATCTCTGAAGAATGATCCGAGCGAAATATGCCATCTCTGCCAGAATTCCGTGATGTCTTTGCAAAGAAACGGATGGTTGAAGTTTTCATTGAAGTGGAAACCGAAAATTCTGCCAAGTCCGATTGCCATGTCGGAGTAGCCGGAAAAGTCGAAATAAATATACAGTGAATAGATGATCACACCATACCATGTTCCGACAACGGTCAGGTTTTCCATTCCAGAGCCAAGGGAATCGTCAACGATGCGGAACAGCTGATCGGCAAGTACCACTTTCTTTGACAGACCGATCACAAATCTTGTCAGACCGCAGCTGAGATCTTCAAGTGTTGTATGTCTGTCATTGATTTCCTCGGCAATGGTACTGTAACGGACGATCGGACCTGCAATCAGCTGCGGGAACAGTGAAACATAGAGCAGAAAATTAAGCAAATTGCGTTGCGGCTCCACCTTTTCCCAGTAACAGTCAATGACATAGGACATAACCTGGAACGTATAGAAGCTGATTCCGACAAGCTGTGCGATCTGCGGTACGGGGAATTCAGCACCAAAAATGGCATTGACATTCTCCATCAGGAATCCGCTGTACTTGAATACACCGATCATGCCGATATTGTATACAAGACTCAATCCAAGTATTGCCTTGCCGGTTTTGCCTTTATATCTGACAACACCAAGTCCGAACAGATAGTTAAGGAATGTACTTAACAACAAATATATAATGCGTGTCGGTTCTCCCCACGCATAAAAAATCAACGAAAAAATAACCAGTATCAGATTACGATACCGGATCTGCTTTACCGCTGCATAGCTGATCAAGCACAGCGGCAGAAATAAGTAAACGAAAATTAAGCTGGAAAAAATCATTTTGTACTGCCTCTTGTTCTTTTCTCTATTTTGGGGTTAATAAAAGTATTGCTAAAATGTGTGGTTTTCTACCAAAAACAGGGGAATCTACGACATTTCGTCCTCTTATTTTCTCCCACTATTAATATTATACGTCATTCTTTTTGGATTTTCAATAGTAAAAACGAAACTTTAAAAATTTTCAGAAATTTCGTCGATTTATACAAAATGTTGTAAAATCTAACATTATTTTTTAATACTTTAAAATGCCGCACCCATTGTTTTACGGGTGCGGCAAATTCGCTATTAAAAAGCGGAATACAACCTGCGAAACAGATATGGAAAAGCGGTTTCGTAATGTACGCCATACCATCTTGCATCATCTGCCTCGGCAGTTGCACGGATACTTTCCAAGGTAAAGTCCTCCGCAAGTCTTGCCGCCTGCTCAACGGACATCCCGCAAAGCAGACCACCGACACAGGTACTTGCAAATACATCCCCTGTACCGTGAAATTGCTGCGGAAATCTTTTGTGGAAATAGGAAAAAAACTGCTTTCTGACAGCATCATATCCCATGAATCCGACTTCGCTTTCTGCAAAGCTGACACCGGTAAGGATCACCATCTTTGCTCCAAGATCTGAGAGCTTCAGCAGAATATCACGAACATAGCCTTCGTCATACCCTCCGTCCGCATAGGGAATCCCCAAAAGGCACGTTGCCTCCGTCATATTCGGGACAATGACATCTGCCACCTTACACAATTGCTTCATATGCAGCGGGAATTCATCTGAAAAACCGCTGTACAGCTTACCAAAGTCCCCAAGTACCGGATCCACAAAGACAGAAGTATCGGCATTGCGGAACTGCGAGATGATGTTCTGCACGATTGCCACCTGTTCCACCGAACCGAGATAGCCGGTATAGATCGCATCAAAGCAGATCCCCTGCTGTTTCCATTGATCGGCAATGGACTGCATCTGCGATGTCAGATCAAAAAATGTATATTCATTGAATGCAGTATGCGTTGACAGTACTGCCGTAGGAAGAATCACAGTTTCAATCCCCATTGCTGACAGAATTGGCAGTGCGGCTGTGACGGAACATTTCCCTGCACAGAAGATATCCTGAATTGTCAGAATTCGTTTCATGGTATGCCTCCTTTTTTCGACTCTATTATTATATTTGATTTTCAGCCGAAAGTCAATGGTTTTCTGATAGAATCGCAAAAATATTTGACATTCTTTGTATTTCCTGTTATAATTAAATTTAGTGTAAATGAGGGGTGAGAATGATGCTTTTAAAAGCAGTCAACATTCATAAAATATATAATGGCATTCCGCTGATTTTCAACGTCAATCTGCAGATCGACGATCAGGATAGGATCGGTCTGATCGGTGCAAACGGCTGTGGAAAGTCAACGCTGCTGAAGATTCTTCTCGGCGAAGTTCTTCCCGATCGTGAAACAGAAAACGAGGGCATTATTATCCGTGGTTCCAAAACCTCGGTGGGGTATCTTGCACAGTCCGCTGCACTGGATTCCGAAAAAACAGTCTGGGAAGAAATGCGTGGCGTTTTTGCAAAGCTGTTGGAAACACATGAAAAAATGCGGGAAGCGGAACTGCAGATGCAGAGCGGCAATATGGAAATAGCTGCAGAATATGACCGCATGATGGCGTGGTTTGAGGCAAATGACGGTTATCAGATCGACGTGAAAATCAAAACGGTACTGCATGGTATGGGATTCACTGAGCCAGAATTTTGTCGGGAAGTGTCAAGCTTCAGCGGCGGCGAGAAAACCCGACTTGCCATCACCAAATTATTGCTGGAGGCACCGAATCTGCTGATTCTTGACGAACCGACAAACCATCTGGATTTTGAAACGATACAATGGCTGGAGGAGTACTTGCAGAGCTACAAGGGTGCACTGCTGATCGTTTCCCATGACCGATACTTTCTGGACAAGCTGGCAACCTCCATCTGTGAAATCGAACGAGGTAAGCTGACGCGGTTCAAGGGAAATTATTCTGCATATACGGTACAGAAGGCGGCAGCTGTGGAGCGTCAGGAAAAAGAATACGCTTTGCAGCAAAAGGAAATTGCCAAGCTTGAGGATTACGTTGCAAGGAATCTTGTGCGTGCCTCCACTTCCAAAAGTGCACAGAGTCGTCAGAAACAGCTTGACCGCATGGAACGGATCGAGAAGCCTGTTACCCATGAAAAACGAGCCAATCTGAAATTTTCCTATGAAGTGGAACCACCTCTGGACGTACTGGAGGTACGGGATGCGGATATTTCCGTAGGAGAAGGTCTTGACAGAAAGACGTTGCTGCAGAATATCAGCTTTGCGATCCGCAGGGGCGAAAAGCTGGGTATTGTCGGTGTGAACGGCATCGGTAAATCGACCTTGCTCAAAGAAATTATGAATCTGCTCCCCCACCAGGGATTGATCCGATTCAACAAAAACGTTAAGCTTGCGTATTTTGATCAGGAGAGTACCAATCTGAATCCGGACAATACTGTGATCGACGAGCTGCATGACAGATTTCCGGCAATGCTGGATGGCGAAATACGCAGTATTCTCGGACAAGTTCGCATTACAGGTGAAAATGTATTCAAGCGGATTTCTGCATTGAGCGGCGGCGAACGTGCGAGAGTGTGCTTCGCACTGCTCATGCTGGAACACGCAAATGTTATGCTCCTTGACGAGCCGACAAATCATATAGATCTGCCGATGAAGGAAGTTCTGGAGGAGGCACTGGACGCCTATACGGGAACGCTGCTGTTCGTTTCCCATG
>JAZOBK010000154.1:0-7573 GCA_045595985.1 Oscillospiraceae bacterium | reverse complement strand
CGTCAAGCCCGAGAATTTCCTTTCCGTTTGCGGCGAATATGTCGTTTTTTCGGGAAAATTGCAGAATTATGCAAAACAGTATGCGTGATCAGAAAATTTTTTCAGAAAAGTCCAATATTTTTTTCACAGCGTTGTTATATAAGTAGAAACCGCAAGGAATGCTGCACGTTAACGCAGCGATTCTGATTCATTTTGCAGGTTTCACATTCTCTCCATTTTGAAATGAATGTCCGGGCTGATCTCCGGGCATTTATTTCTTTTTCGGGAAAGGAGCTGCTGCCGTGAAGCGTTTTTTGTACATATTCTGGCAATGCACATGGGGACTGCCGCAGACGCTTGTGGGGCTTGCGGTGTTTTTGTTCCACCTGCACGGCAAACGCTGTGCGTTCCACAATGCCGTAGTAACGGAGTGGAAAACCCGAAGCGGTGTATCGCTGGGGCTGTTCCTGTTCATGGAGGAGGGAACGCTGGATCACCGTCCGCTTCTGGTACATGAATTCGGTCATGCACTGCAGTCGCTGGTGCTTGGTCCGCTGTACCTGCCCGTAGTGGCTCTGCCCTCTGCAATCTGGTTCGGGCTGCCCGCCTTGCGGAAATTCCGCCGGAAGCACTATGTTTCTTACTATTCGTTCTATACGGAACGCTGGGCGGATGCGTGGGGAGAATGGTTCTGCGGCGAGAGATCCATCGGGAGCAAGCATACAAACGAATAACAGAAAAATGCATCATGGCAGAGCCATGATGCATTGTATTTATATTTTGTTGCTGCATCCCTTGCAGGATGCACAATTTCCCGAACAGTCGCTGCTGCCCGTTTCACGGATGCCGTCACAGTGTCCGCAGTGCTTGCAGTCACCGCCGCAGAAGCCGTTTCCGGCTTTCCACTGCTTTACGAGATAGCGGATGATGCAGGCGATCACGGCGATCAGCAGAACGGCTACGATGAAGGTGCCCATAGATGTTACTCCTTATGCCTTGGAAGAAGCGGATTTCAATGTACGTTTTCTTGGGTCGGGTCTTACCAGCAGGAAGATCATGACTGCCAAGCAGATCAGAGAAACCGTGAGCCACAGGGGATTGATCGCAATGCTCGGAACAAAGAGAGAACCGATGTTGTAGATTGTCATGGAAACCACATATGCCAGAACTGTCTGGTAGCCGATGGCTGCCCAGAACCACTTGATGTTGTTCATCTCACGCTTGATTGCACCCATTGCGGCGAAGCAAGGTGCACACAGCAGGTTGAACACGAGGAAGCTGAATGCCGCCAGTGAATTGAAGGATGTCTGCAGGTACGTCCAGTAGTCGGAACCGTCCTCTGCGGATTCAGCAATGCCGTAGAGCTGGCCGAACGTAGCAACCACATTTTCCTTGGCAATAAGCCCCATAATGGCAGCGACTGCCGCCTTGCAGCATTCGGAAAAGCCTTCGGCAGCCCAGCCGAGCGGAACAAATAACCATGCAAAGACACTGCCGATCATATACAGGAAGCTGCTTTCATAATTTACTGCAATGTCCACTGCCGCAAACTGTCCGTCTACAATACCGTAACCAGAGGTGAACCAGATCAGCACCGTGGACAGCAGAATGATAGTGGTCGCTTTTTTGATAAAGGACCAGCCACGATCCCACATACTCCGCATGACATTTTTGAACAGGGGCATATGGTATGTCGGAAGTTCCATGACAAACGGTGCGGCTTCGCCTGCAAAATGCTTGGTTTTCTTCAGCATGACGCCGGATACGATGATGGCTGCAATACCGATGAAATAGGCACTCGGTGCCACCCACCATGCATTTCCGAACATGGCACCTGCGATCAGGGAAATGATCGGAAGCTTTGCACTGCAGGGCATGAATGTGGTTGTCATGACCGTCATTTTTCTGTCGTGCTCGGATTCGATGGTGCGGGACGCCATAATACCGGGAACACCGCATCCCGTGCCGATAAGCATGGGAATAAAGGATTTGCCGGACAATCCGAATTTACGGAAAACCCGATCCATGATGAAGGCAACTCTCGCCATGTAGCCGCAGTCCTCAAGGATCGCAAGCAGAATGAACAGTACCAGAATTTGCGGAACAAAGCCCAGAACAGCCCCCACGCCTGCAACAATGCCATCCAGAATCAGACTTTGCAGCCAGTCGGCACAGCCGACGGAATTCAGGAAATTTCCCACAACTACGGGAACGCCGGGAATTTCCAGTCCGAACAGGCTCCAGCCTTCGCCGAATACGCCGTCATTCGCCCAGTCCGTTACCCATGTACCGACCGTGGAAACGGAAATATAGTACACAAGGAACATGATTGCTGCAAAAATCGGGAGTGCCAGAAATTTATTCGTCAGAATGCGGTCGATCTTTTCGGAAGTGGAATCGCCTTTGCGGTTCCGCTTCAGAATGCTGCCGATGGAATCGGTAATGAATGCGTAGCGATCATTTGTGATGATACTCTCGCAGTCGTCATCCAGTTCCTTTTCACAGGTGGCAATGATCTGTTCCGCCTGTGTTGCAGTGCCATCGGCAAGCCCCATCTTCGCAATCGCCTTCTCGTCACGTTCAAACAGCTTGATGGTGTTGTACCGCACTGCAATACTACGGGGAATGAACGGCAGGAGCTTTGCAAGGGCTGACTCCGCTGCATTGCTCATCTTCAGGGGCGTGGGAGCATTGCCGTTTGCAGCTGCTTTGCAGGCATTGACTGCGTCGTCAATGTTTTCGCTGCGAAGTGCTGTGCAGGTGACAACGGGTACGCCGAATATTTCGGAAAGGGCAGCTGTGTCGATCCGATCGCCGTTCTTTTCCACGATGTCCATCATGTTCAGAGCGATCACAAGCGGAATTCCCAGTTCCATCAGCTGCGTGGTCAGGTATAAGTTGCGTTCCAGATTGGATGCGTCCACAATGTTCAGTATGACATCCGGTGCCTCATCAACCAGATAGTTACGGCTAACCACTTCTTCGAGCGTGTACGGCGAAAGAGAGTAAATACCCGGCAGATCCATGATGTGTACATCCTTGTCACTCTTGAGTCTGCCCTCTTTCTTCTCCACGGTTACGCCCGGCCAATTGCCGACATATTGTGTGGCACCTGTCAGGGCGTTAAACAGCGTTGTTTTGCCGCAGTTGGGGTTGCCGGCAAGTGCAATTGTCAGTTTTTTTGCCATTTTGTATCCTCCATCCTGTCTGTTCGTCAGTTAGCTTTAGCTAACTAATCCCCTCGGAAAATGGCTGATGCCGCAGAACACACGGACATACAGCCAATTAAGGGGATTGCTGATTGAGGAATCAGCAGGGGCATGGGACGAAGCATCGTCCTACATGGTATCCCCGAAATCTTGTTTTGATGCACATCTCTATTCTACTGTCCGACGGAAAATTACAGGCGGAATGCATGCAAAGCCGTCAGGCGGTCTGTATACGGTATGCTTTTAGTTGATAATGATCATTTCTGCATCAGCCTTACGCAGGGTAAGCTCATAGCTGCGTACTGTCAGCTGGATCGGATCGCCCAGAGGTGCTGTTCTGCGTACGAAAATGGGTGTGCCTTTGGTAATGCCCATATCCATCAGACGGCGTTTGATTGCACCTGCACCATTGAGCTTGCGGACGCTGACGGTCTCGCCGATTGCAGCATCTCTTAATGTTCTCATGGAACCACTCCCTTCGGAATTCATCCTCTACAATTATAGTTTACACCTGCTAACTCGATTTGTCAAGGGGTATTTTTCCATTTTGTCAGACTGCACAGAATTTTTCGCAGAATTCTATTTAGTTTTGCGGATTTTCATTATGGTTTTCTTCCGAAATCTGCTTTTTTTGCGAAGCTTCAATGCTTTTTTTCATAAGCTCCGAAAGGCTGTGGACAGTTGCCTGCGGAAAGTCCGTCATGAAGCGGAATGCGTGTTCCTTTGCTTCGGAGGGAGTAAGCCGAAGCATACGCCGGAAGAATGCATAGACCATGTCATAGTCGCTGTTGAACTTGCGTGCAAGCTCCCTGCCTTTGGCGGTCAGGCGAACGGATTCGCAGTAATCCGGCTCGATCAGCTCCATGCGAACCATGCACTTCATCATATTGCTGACGCTCGGACGTGTCACGCCCAGATCCTCTGCGATGTCCACGCAGCGGATTCTCCGCTTTTCGGCGGACAAACGATAGATCGAAAGCAGATAGCGGTATTGCCCTGTACACAACTCCATATCGGCACATCCTTTCCAGAAATTTCACATGACGGAAGCAATCTTTTCTACTTATACAATACCATAATTCCGCCGAAAAGTCAAGAAAATCGTTAGAGAAGCTGCCCGCACGGGAGGCTCCGCAAAGTCAAAAGTAGCATTGCAGTACGAGTGGAAATTGACTTGTATCGCAGCTTTCAGAAAACATTTGCATTTTTGGACAAAGTATGTTATAATAGAATATATGCACCTGAAAGGGGTAATTTGACATGAAACTTATATTTGCGATTGTGAACGGCGAGGACAGTCAGGCGGTTTCCAAGGCACTGATGAAGGCAGGCTTCTTTGCGACAAAGCTTGCGTCCACCGGCAGTTTTTTGAGTGCGGGAAACACGACATTCCTGACCTGCGTGGAGAATCACCGTGTTGAGGATGTAATCGGCATCATCCGTCAGAAAAGTCATAAGCGTAAGCAGTTTGTACCGGCAAATGTGCCGTTTGATTCGGGCGTTTCGTTTCCTGTTGAGGTGGAAGTCGGCGGTGCGACCGTATTTGTGACCGACGTGGAACGTTTTGAGAAATTATGATACCGCAGATTTACGGGAATGACAGCACACTCCGTCTGATCCGTACGATGGTGCAGGGCGAACGGATTCCGCACGCCTGCCTGATTCACGGAGAAAAGGGGCTTGGCAAGAAAACGCTGGCACGGTATTTTGCCATGGCGGCACTTTGCACGGGGGAGAATCAGCCCTGCGGTACCTGTCCGAGCTGCTATAAGGCGGCACACGAGGTGCACCCGGATATCACATGGGTGGAACACAGCGGCAAGTTACAGGGGTTTTCCGTGGACACGGTGCGTTCGATCTGCCGTGACGCCATTGTTGCACCGAATGACGGCGAGCGGAAGGTTTATATTTTCGCTGACTGCGACAATATGGACGTCCGTGCACAGAATACGCTGCTCAAGCTTACGGAAGAACCGCCCGCACACGTTCTGCTGCTGTTTACAGCAACGCACAGAAATGTATTTCTGGAAACGATGCTGTCGAGAATGATGCCGCTTGCGATGTGTCCATGTACCCCGCAGGACTGCAAAGCCGCTCTGCTTGCTGCAAATCAGAGTGCGGAGAATGCGGATCGTGCGGTTACTGCCTGCGGCGGCAATATCGGCAGGTGTCTGGCGTGGCTGCAGGATGAGAGTATGCAGGCAATGACACGGCATATCGGGGAGCTGACAGCGGCAATTGCCGGAAGGCGTGCATATGATGTGCTGCGGATTCTGGCGGTTTATGAGAAGGATCGGCAGACGGCGGTGGAATTTGTGAGGCTGCTGGATCTGCAGCTGCGGGATGCTCTGGTCATGAAATACGCACAGGATATTCCGACGGGCTGTGACCGACAAAGTGCACAGATGCTGTCCCAGATACTGACTGCGAACCGTTCGGTGCAGATGCACGGGGCGATTCAGGAAACTTATGAGGCTTTGCAGGCAAATGTCAGCCCTCGTCTTGCACTGGCGGCATTGGGCGGACAGCTTTGCGGAGCATGATGATAGGAACCAAAGAAAGGATACTGTATGATTGAAATTGTAGGCGTACGCTTCCAGAATTCCGGCAAGGTGTATTATTTTGCACCGAATGGACTGCAGCTTCCCCTCGGCACCGAGGTCGTTGTGGAAACCGCAAGGGGTATGGAATGCGGTGTTGTTACCATTGCAAACCAGAACATCGAGGATGAGAATATCGTTGCACCGCTCAAGCCCGTGGTGCGTATTATGACCAAGGAAGACCACCGGAATCAGGAACAGAATCGTCAGAAGGAAAAACGTGCCTTTGAGGTGTGCGAGCAAAAGATTGAGGCCCGTGGTCTGAATATGAAGCTTGTGGATGTGACGTGCACCTTTGACAATAGCAAGCTGCTGTTTTATTTCACCGCGGATTCCCGTGTGGATTTCCGTGAGCTTGTCAAGGATCTGGCGTCCGTGTTCCGCATGAGGATCGAACTGCGGCAGATCGGTGTGCGTGACGAGGGGAAGATGTTCGGCGGACTGGGCGTCTGCGGCAGGGAATTCTGCTGCCGCGGCTATCTGGGGGATTTCCAGCCGGTATCCATCAAGATGGCGAAGGAACAGGGCTTGTCGCTCAATCCCACAAAGATTTCGGGCACCTGCGGCAGACTGATGTGCTGTCTGAAGCACGAGCAGTCGGTGTATGAGGAGCTGCAGAAGATCACGCCCAGAATCGGTGCTTTTGTCAAGACGCCCAACGGCAGAGGACGTGTGGAGGATGCAAACCTCATTACGGGCAAGCTCCGCATCAAGCCCGAAAAGGAAGATGATGTGCCGTACTATATCGACCGTTCCGAGGTGGAGATTCTCCGTGACGGAAAAACCCGTGTGACAAAGGAAGAACGGGAACTGCGAAAGCTGGAAGATAAATGATTGTGCTAATTGCACAAAACATAACACGAACTTTGGCTGAATCTCCGAAGTTTATACAAAAACATTGACTTTTTAAGGGATGCGTGTTATAATAAATCTATCATAAATCCTACATCCTTATTATTTTTGGGGCGAGCTCAACAGGGCTCGCTTTTTTTTGTCCGTTCGCGTCGGACGATCAAAAAAAGCGATTCCCCGCCTATGGCGGGGAATCGCTGAAACATATTTTTGGATAAATCAATTTCCTCCGAGGATGAGCGTATCAATATCCACCCAGTCCTGATCGGCAATGCCCTCCTTGCCGTTTTCGTCCTCTGTAATTTCCACAATTTTTTTGACAGACTCGGTATATCCGATTTTATCCACATATTTGTTCAGGATTTCCAGAACATTCACCGCATATTCTTCTTCCAGCAGATCACGCTCCGCCGTTGTGCCGGCGGCTTCGTATTTAATGCCGAATTCCTCCATGTAGTAGGTTTCGACATCATCATATGCAATATCCCAGAAGTCGATCGGCTCACAGTTGATGGTAACATGATAGGCGTCACCGGATTTTACGGCAGGATCCACTGTGAATTTGGTTTTGTCCATAACCTGCTTTGCAAGTTCTTCATAGCTTGCCTTTGTTTCCTCGGAGATGCAGGAGGGTTCCACCGCAAAGCGGTAACAGATCAGCTCCGTAACATAATCCACTTCATCCTGATAAACCTGTCCCGCCTCCTCCGCAGTGGAATTGGTCAGTTTAGCGTACTCTTGGGTTTTTCCGTAATAAGAGCAATCCAATACAGCCTGAATGTAATTGGTATATCTTTCCGCTTTACTTGTACAGCCCACAAGGCTCAAACACATCAGTATGACAGCAGCAAACGCTGTGAATTTTTTCATGTTGTATTCCTCCTCAGAATCAGTATTACTGTGAATATTATAACATAAACCATTGCTGATGTC
>JAZOBK010000153.1:0-3148 GCA_045595985.1 Oscillospiraceae bacterium | reverse complement strand
GTGAATGGCGGAAACCTCCGGCTCCCTGCCGTACAGATCCTTGAATGCCGCTATCATCAGCTCACGCAAGGGAGAATCCTTGCGGTATTCCCATGCGGGATATTCGGCGGAGAGCGTCATCTCCACAAAGTCGATCTCCTGTCCGATGGATTCTGTAAAGCTGCGAACGGTTTCTACGACCGCATCCTTGCCGCTGTCGGAATTGCTGCGGATGAGGAAATCACAAGTGAGGTCGGAACCGTTCAATTCCAGAACGCCCATATTCAGAGAGGTTTCCACCATGCCGGGGATGCTCTCGCTCATGCTCTGTACGCCGGTCGGGAAGAATCTGAGAAAATCCTTCATATAGCCGAGATAGCATGGATTCTCCAGATACTTTACCTCTCGCTCTGTTTCGATTTCCTTGACCGAGAACAGCAGTCCGGGATCGGTATCGCCGCCCCAATTCTGTGCATTGCACCATGCAATTGTTTTTTCCAGTTCCTCCAGTTTGTCATCATCCGAACCGATGATGATGGAAGCGTTCTGCGGAATCACATTTTGCTTGCCGCCGCCGGAAATGCTGCCGAAATAGCAGTCTGTGATGTGTTCAAGCGGCTTGCTGAGCATTTTAAAGGCATTAAGTCTGCCCTTACCGATGTCTACGCCGGAATGACCGCCCAGCAGACCGGAAACGGGGATCTCATACTCATATGGCGGATCAATATACTGCGTTGCAAGTTCAAATTTGCAGTGTGCCGTAATGCCGCCGGCACAGCTTACAGTGAGGATGCCTTCCTCCTCGGAGTCGATGTTCAGGATCTTTTTGCCACGCACAAGCGAAGCGTCAAATTCCTCCGCACCGAACATACCCGTTTCTTCGTCACGGGTAATGACCGCTTCGATCGGCGGATGGGGGATGTCGTCGGAATCGAGCAGTGCAAACATGAATGCAAGGGCAATGCCGTCGTCGCCGCCGAGCGTTGTTCCATCCGCCCAGAGCCACTCGCCGTCCGTGCGAAGGTCAAGACCTTCCTTTTCCATATCTTTCGTGCATTCTGTGGTCTTTTCGCATACCATATCCATATGTCCCTGAATGATGACGGGTTTGCTGTTTTCGTAACCGGGGGTAGCGTCTGCATAGATGATTACATTGCCGCCATTGTCCTTCACAGCCTTGAGATTTCGCTTGGCAGCGAAATCAAGGCAGAACTGTGCGATCTGTTCGGTATTTCCCGATCCGTGAGGAATTTCGGAAATCTGTCTGAAGAATTCATACACCTTTTCAGGATTCAGCATTGCGTAGTTGTCCATGTAAACCTCCAAGTAAATATTTCATGATAAAGCTGCCCTGCACGAACTGCAGGGCAGTTAAGTTTTTATCCAAATACGAACTGATAGCAGACACCAAGCCATTCACGCACCCAGTAGGTGGGAAGAAGGTACCATGAGGTGTATGCCGAGATGTGGTCTGTTTCAAGCTGCAGATCCTTTGCGATCATGGAAGTCCGCAGCTGATGAAAACCATCCGTTACGATGGTAACTCGGTTTCCAAGAGCTTCATTCTGCAGGATCTCCTTTGCATTTCGCAGATTTTCGTATGTGGAAGTTGATGTATTTTCCTGACGGATCCTGTCGGCAGCAATGCCACTGTCCGTCAGATATTCAAACATACACTGTGCCTCGCTGATCGCCTCATCGGGACCCTGTCCGCCGCAGACGATCACGGGAACATCCGGATGTTCGGTCAGATATGCATAAGCCGCATCCAGTCTGCGTTGGAGCATTAGGCTGGGACCGTTGTTTCGTACCTGACATCCGAGCACCAGTACGATGTTTTCGTCCTTGGGCTTGTCAAACATGGTGTGGAGCATACATCCGCTGATGACAACGGCAAGCACACCTGAAAAGCAAAGCACGCCGATGACAACACAGAGTATCCCATGACCAATTTTGTTTCCCCAAATCTTTCGCAGAATAGCGGAAACAAGGGGATTTGCAGCAAAGAATACGAGCCCGCAAAGACTTGCCAATGTTCCGAGAATATTCCCGAGATTCCGTATTCCTAAATAGAAGGGGAGGATAAAAAGGGCAAGCAGGACAAGAAATACTGCACTGCCGATCAGCCGAACATAGAAATTTTTAATTACGAACATGATGTCAGACAAGCTTTCAGTGCCTTTGCAAGCTGATCGGGACAGGAAGTGCCTCTGCCGTTGCAGTTAAGTCCCTCCAGACGGGAAATCACCTCGTCCACGGGCATACCCTTAACAAGGCTGCAGATGCCCTGTGTGTTGCCGTTGCAGCCGCCCAAAAATTTGCAGCTTTTTACAATGCCGTCTTCGATTTCCACCATGATCTGACGGGAGCAAACCCCTTTTGGCTGATAATTGTAAGTCATACGATCAATCTCCTTTTCGGTAATGTATGTAGGAATATCGCAATTATGCAAGCGGGTTTTCAGACAGTCCGGCAACACCGGAATCAATGGCAGCCTGTGCCACAGCCTTTGCAACGGCGACAGCAACACTGCGGTCAAATGCGTCGGGCAGAATGAATTCCGCACAGAGCTTGTCATCGGATACGCAGGCAGCAATCGCCTTGGTTGCCGCAAGCTTCATCGCTTCGTTAATATCCGTTGCACGAACAGCAAGTGCACCCTTGAAAACACCGGGGAAAGCCACGACATTGTTGATCTGGTTCGGGAAATCGCTTCTGCCCGTACCAACGATGAACGCCCCTGCTTCTTTTGCAAGATCGGGCATGATTTCCGGTGTGGGGTTTGCCATGGCAAAAACGATCGGCTTGTTGTTCATGGAAGCGATCATTTCGGCTGTGAGAAGCTTGGGCTTGGAAACGCCGATGAATACATCCGCTCCCTTCACAGCGTCGGCAAGTGTGCCGTGATTCCTCTTTTTGTTTGTCAAAGCGGCGATTTCGGCGTGTGCAGGATTTTCGTAGGATTCGTCCGAGGCAAGGATGCCCTTCAGATCCACCATCTGAATGTTGCCTACGCCCAGATTGAGCAGGTGCTTTGCAATTGCAATACCGGCAGAACCCGCACCGTTGACAACGATTTCAAGATCCTCAATTCTTTTGTCAGCTACCTTGCACGCATTGACGAGTGCAGCTGCAACGACGATCGCTGTTCCGTGCTGATCGTCATGGA
>JAZOBK010000152.1:0-2293 GCA_045595985.1 Oscillospiraceae bacterium | reverse complement strand
CCTGTGCAAAAGAAATGAACATTCCGCAGGTTTCCGAATACATCAAATCCATGAGGATTGATGATGAGGGACTTGAAGAATTTGCAGATCAGATGATGGATTTTATGCATGAAACTGAGGACGCAGAGGAAAATATGGGGAATATTGGTGCAATGCCCAATTTTTTTCGAAATCTGTTCAGTACGCAGATGCCCTCTCCGCAGCAGGTGGAGCAGTCCGGTGAACGGACGGGCAAGGAACGCAAAGCCCAGGATAAATCTGCAAAAAAACAGAAGCATGAGGACAAGGAAAATAAATTCCTGAACACCTATTGTACGAACCTCAGCAAGCGTGCAAAGGAGGGAAAGCTTGACCGCATCATTGGCAGAGATCGTGAAATTTCCCGAGTAATTCAGATCTTGTCGAGAAGAACCAAAAACAATCCCTGCCTCATCGGTGAACCGGGTGTCGGCAAGACTGCCATCGCTGAGGGCATTGCCCAGCGTATCGCCGCAGGAAAGGTACCATTCCACCTGAAGGATAAGAGAATATTCCTGCTTGACCTGACCGCACTTGTTGCCGGAACACAGTTCCGGGGACAGTTCGAGAGCCGTGTCAAGGGCCTGATTGCGGAAGTTGTGAAGGATGGGAATATCATCCTGTTTATTGACGAGGTGCACAATCTTGTCGGTGCTGGGGATTCGGAAGGTTCCATGAATGCCGCAAATATCCTTAAACCCGCACTTTCCCGTGGAGAGGTGCAGGTGATTGGTGCCACAACATTCAAGGAATATCGTAAGTATATTGAAAAGGACAGTGCACTGGAACGCCGTTTCCAGCCGGTAACCGTAAAGGAACCGACCGTGGAAGAAACTGCCGAGGTGCTTCTGGGCATTCGTGAATATTACGAGAAATTCCATCGTGTCAAGATCAATGACTATCTGCTTCGTCTTTGTGCAGTGCTGTCTGAACGGTATATCACGGAGCGTTTTCTGCCTGATAAGGCGATTGACCTTCTGGATGAAAGCTGTGCCTACCGCAGTATCCGTGCCCCCGAGCTGCATGAATTGGATGAGCTGACCAAGAAATACGAAGCTTTATCCAAAGAGCAGGAAGAAATTGAGAATATGGAAGAACCCGATTATGAGAAACTGGCTGAAGTGAAGTCGGCTTGGATTCGGATGCATAACCAGATCACTGAGCTGCAGGAGAAAGTGGATCAGATCCGTGTTGAGGAATCCGACCTTGCAGCGATCGTGGAGCTCTGGACGGGTATTCCTGCTAATAAAATTGAAGAAACCGAGCTTTCCAGAATGAAGAATCTGGCTGAACGCCTGAAAAAACGTGTGATCGGACAGGATGAGGCAATTGACGCCCTTGCCAATGCCGTCAAGCGTACCAGAATACAGCTGAGTAAGCGGATTCGTCCGGCATCCTTCATCTTTGTCGGCCCCACGGGCGTCGGTAAAACGGAACTTGTCAAGGTGCTGGCGTCGGAGATGTTCGATGCAGCCGATCCGCTGATTCGCCTTGATATGACGGAGTTTATGGAGAAACATTCCGTTTCCAGAATGATCGGCTCACCTCCCGGATATGTTGGCTACGATGAAGCCGGCCAGCTCACGGAAAAGGTTCGCCGCAACCCTTATTCTGTCATTCTGTTCGATGAAATCGAGAAGGCACATCCCGATGTTATGAACATTCTGATGCAGATCCTTGACGAGGGGCAGATTGAGGATGCACAGGGAAGAACGGTGAGCTTTGCTCATACCGTGATCTGTATGACATCCAATGCAGGATCAACGGATAAAAGCACGGGCGTGGGCTTTAATCGTACAGCCGAGGAAATCTCCAAGGATCGTGCGATGAAGGCACTGCGGGATTTCCTGCGTCCTGAATTCATCAGTCGTATTGACGAAATCATCGTATTCCGTCAGCTGAATGAAGCAGATTTTGCAAAGATCGCAGGCTTGATGCTGGAAGAAATGCGTGAGCCGCTTGCAGAAAGAGAAATCGAGTTTACCTATGATGAAGCGGCCATGAATAAAATTGCTGCAGAAGCGTTTGGCAAACGCTACGGTGCACGCGATATCCGCAGAATCATCCGTGAGCACGTGGAGGACGCCATTGCATCGGCAATGATTGATCAGGGATTGACGATCAAGAGCATTTCTGTAACAGCGAATGAAAAGATTCGTGTGGACTTTTCATAGTTCTGACGAGAAAAGAACAAATCTGATGTACTTCTTGCCGAAAGACAGGGGGTACATCAGTACTTTCTTTGTGTGATTTATCAATGTAAAAAATTAAAAAA
>JAZOBK010000151.1:0-5841 GCA_045595985.1 Oscillospiraceae bacterium | reverse complement strand
GAAATCTCAGAATTTGTCGGGTTGTATCAATAATTCCCTGAAGTATCTACTTCAACCTTGAATTCAATATCAAAATAGGTGATCGTATCGTCGTCCTCCACTCTCGCACAGGTTGCATAGACCGTGTCGCCGCCCTTGTAGCCGCCGAGCACCTGAATCACTTCGTCATAATTTGCTACCTCGACGTCATTGATCGCAACGATGAAATCGTTCGGCTGCAGTTCGGTATTCGCAATATCGCAGTCCTCAGCGATACTGATGATCCACAGGCCGTTCAGTTCTTCGGGCAGCTCTTTGCCCATTTCTTCGAGATAGATCTCCTCGGTGTATTCATTGGCAGTTTCATAGAATGAAATACCAATGCGGAATCTTCCCGAAACATAGCCCTGCGAGATCAGATCCTCAATGATCGGCAACGCCTCGTTGATGGTAATGGCAAAGCCCAGACCTTCATAGGCATTTCCCTGTATATAACTGCTAGCATATTTGGAAGAAGTGATGCCGATGACCTGACCATACATATTCACAAGTGCACCGCCGGAATTACCGGGGCTGATGGCAGCATCCGTCTGGATGCAGTCCATGTCAAATGCGTTGCTTTCCGCACGAACCTGACGGTTGATGGCGGAAACAATGCCCTTGGTTACGGTGTTTGTCAGACCTGCGGGATTGCCGATGGCAACCACGGTTTCGCCCACATATACCTCATCGGAATCGCCCAGAGTGGCTGGGATGAGATCGTGTGCATCAATTTTTAGCACTGCAAGATCCGTTTTGGCATCGCTGCCGATGAGCTCGGCTTCATACTCCGTTTCGTCATCCAGAACAACCTTGAATGACATTCCATCTACGACATGGGCGTTCGTGATGATGAAACCATCCTTAGAAACGATAATGCCGGAACCCGTACCTGCAAGATCGGAAAAGTCAGGCAGCAGGGTTTTGTAAGCATAGACCTCCACGATGGATGGCTTGACAAGCTCTGCAACGCCCTTGACGGTATATTCCCCGTCCGCCGTGACATTCTCATCATCGGGATCAAGCTCCGGTTTGGGCTGCACGTTGATCACGACTTCATGACCTGTGCTGCCGCCATTGCCGTCCAGAGCACCGTGCAGCAGATCTGCCACGATGCAGAACACGCAGAGCAGGAAAATCAGCACTGCAATGACTGCTGCCGCTATATAGATCTTGCGGTTCATCGACGGAACCGGCTGTCCCTGCGGCTGTACAAAATCCGTGTACTGGTAATGGTACTGTGCCGGAGGTGGAACGGGCTCCCTCAATGGCTGCTGCGTGTAATTCGATTGCTGCGTGTAAGCTGACGCTTGCTGCGTGTAAGCTGACGATTGCTGCGTGTAAGCCGTTGCTTGCTGTGTATATGCCGACGCTTGCTGTGTGTAAGTGTTCGGCTGCACAGGACGCTGCGGCATTTCCGGAAGCTCTCCCGTGCTGACGGATTCGCCCTTAACAGGCTGTTCCACCTGCACCGGAATGGATGGCATTTCCGGATGCCGTGCAGATATGGTCGGATCCGGAAACGCAGATTCCTGCGGCTGATTGTCTGTAATTGGTGAATCAAAAAGATTCCTGTTATCTTCCATAGATATACTCCTGCACCTGCAGGCTCCTTTCCGCTATTCGCCGGTGATCGGAAGCTGGATTTCAAATGCCGTGTATTCACCCTTGACGCTCTTGACAACGATATGTCCCTGATGCAGATGCACGATCTTTCGTGCAATGGAAAGCCCAAGACCAAGACCGGTTTTGTCCTTGCTGCGGGATTCGTCCGTCTTATAGAAACGGTCAAAAACCTTTGTCAATTCGTCATTTGCAAGACCTTCACCCGTATTCTTGACGGTGATATACGCAGTCTGCTGTTCCTTACGCAGGGAGAAGCTGATGACGCCGCCCTCGTTGACAAATTTCACAGCATTCTCGATCAGATTGTAAAGCACCTGGAACATCAGATCCTCATCCGCAAACAGCTGCAGAGAGGCATCCTCCAGACCTTCCACATCAACGTGTTTATCGTTGATTCGTTTTTCAAACATCAGGACAGTTCGGATCAGCAGTTCGCCAATGTCCACGTCCTTGGAACGCAGCTGCATTTCGCCCGCCTCGAATTTGGAGAGATTCAGCATGGAATTGACCAGCGTACGCAGTCGATGGATCTCATCTGCAATGATGCGGGTATATTTTTCATGCTGATCCGGTGGGATCGTGCCGTCCAGAATGCCGTCGGCAAAGCCCCCGATGGTCGTCATGGGCGTGCGAAGCTCATGCGATACATTGGCGATGAAATTTTTTCTGGTGTCTTCGTTCTGTTCGATGAATTCCGCCATGCGGTTAAGCGTGGAGGCAAATTCATACAGCTCGTTCTGTTCCGGAACGTCGGTACGGGCGGAAAAATCGCCCTCAGCGTACTGGCTGACAACGTTGTTGAGCTTTTCAAACTGATTATCAAGACGCCCCGCACCCAAACGGAACAGCAGCATGAACAATACCATCGAAATGATCAGAGCGATGACCAGATACAGAACCAGGAGCTGGGTGTATTCCATCAGATCTCCCGCGTCGCTGACTGCGGCGATGTAGAACAGATCCGCCGTGTCCGCCGTGGACAGAAGCGTAAAGCGGATTGCACAGCAAAGTTCCGGCTGTGTGGCGTCTTCCGAAAAATACCCAAGCTCCATATACACCTTGTTCTTCAGGTATGGCTTCACAGAGGGAGCAAGGGGAGCACCCTCTCCCAGTGCATGAGGATAGATCTCGTCGCCGTTTTCGTCATAGAGATACAGCTGATAGTTGTACTCCTTTTCTGCTGTCTGCAGAAGCTGGGTGATCTGGGGATTTGGGATCCAGTATTTGTTTCCGTATGCCTCTGAAATATTGGCGATCAGTGCCTCGCAGTTCTGCTGCAAGGCTCTCTTGGCTACCTTTGCGTGCGTGCTTGCCGCACTGCACACCATAAATACGCCCGTCAGCAGAATGCCGCAGAACAGCAATATCTGCGACAGCCGCAGGTATCCTGCAGAAAGCTTGCTGACTTCAAGGCTTTTTTTCTTTTTTTTGTTTTTCAAAATTCACACCTGCCCCAAGGAAAATGGTTATTCCTCGTCAGCCTCGAATTTGTAACCCACGCCCCATACGGTCTTCAGTGCCCAGTGCGGGGAAACGTCCTGCAGCTTTTCACGCAGACGCTTGATGTGCACGTCAATGGTTCTGGAGTCACCGTAATACTCAAAGCCCCAGACCTCGTCAAGGAGCTGATCACGGGTATATACATGGTTGGGGTTGGACGCCAGATAGAACAGCAGCTCCAGTTCCTTCGGGGGCGTATCCAGCACCTTGTCATTGACACGAAGCTCATAACGAGTCATGTTGACAACCAGCTTGTCATAACGCACTTCCTTGGTTTCCGGTTCGGATGCACTCGAACCCATGCGGCGTGCAATTGCCTTGATTCTGGCAATGACCTCCTTGGCGTCAAAGGGCTTGGAAATATAGTCGTCAGCCCCCAGTTCCAGACCGAGCACCTTGTCGAAGGTTTCGTTCTTTGCGGAAATCATAATGATCGGAACATTCGAATTCTTGCGGATCTCACGGCATACCTGTCTACCATCCATGGAGGGCAGCATGATGTCCAGCAGTACGATGTCGGGGTTGAGTGCGTTGAACTTAACCACAGCCTCCTTGCCGTCATTGGAAATGATTACACTGTAGCCTTCCTTTTCCAGATACATTCTCAACAGATCGCAGATGTTCTGGTCGTCATCTACGACGAGTACTTTTTCAAGTGCCATAGCAGTATTACTCCTCTCGCTATATAATGATTTTTGGTACTTCTATATAATAGGAAGAAAATCCATTCTGCATCGGAATTCCGCTTTCCGAATGCATTGGGACGACTTCTTTTGTTTACAAATAATTAAAAAGTCCCATAATAATTATACAAGATTTGCTTGATAAAAATATGAGAAAATAGTGAATAAAATATGTATATTGTGTAAAATAAGAGGACTTGCGGTGGATGCGGGGTACAACAATGTGTAATGAATGCAGTTGGAATTTTCACCAAAATTGTGCAAAGCTACAAAAATTCAGCGAACTTACAAAATATGCTTGATTTTTCCTGTAAAACTGGTAAAATAATAGTGTTAGCACTCAAAAGGACAGAGTGCTAACGCAAGAACCGATGACATTGAACAAATGAAATAAGGAGGAATATAATATGACAATCAAACCGTTGTTCGATCAGGTACTCATCAAGATGACTGAGGCTGAGGAAACCACAAAGAGCGGCATTATTCTGGCAGGCACAGCAAAGGAAAAGCCGCAGATTGCAGAAGTAATCGCAGTGGGTGAGGGCAAGCATGACAATAACGGCAAGCTGATCCCGATGGTAGTGAAGGCAGGCGACAAGGTGCTGACAAGAAAGTACGGCGGCACGGATGTGAAGCTTGACGGTGAGGAATACACACTGATCGGTCAGGGTGATATTCTGGCAGTTGTGACGGACTGATCACAGCGAATCAAGTATATGTGACATATCTAAACAGAAAGGTGAGATTTGATTATGGCAAAGGATATCAAGTACGGAGAAGACGCCAGAAAGGCACTGCAGGCAGGCATTGACAAGCTTGCGGATACAGTAAAGATCACACTCGGCCCGAAGGGCAGAAACGTAGTGCTCGACAAGAAGTTCGGTGCACCGCTGATCACCAATGACGGTGTAACGATCGCAAAGGACATTGAGCTTGAGGATGCATTTGAGAATATGGGTGCACAGCTCGTAAAGGAAGTTGCGACCAAGACCAATGACGCAGCAGGTGACGGTACTACCACAGCAACACTGCTTGCACAGGCAATTATCCGTGAGGGTATGAAGAACATTGCGGCAGGTGCAAACCCGATGATTCTGAAAAAGGGCATTGCAAAGGCAGTTGACACTGCTGTAGAGACCATCGTTGCAAATTCCAAGGCAGTGGAAGGTTCTGCGGATATTGCAAGAGTAGGTACGGTTTCTTCTGCGGATGAAACTGTGGGCAATCTGATTGCAGAGGCAATGGAGAAGGTGACAGCTGACGGCGTTATCACCATTGAGGAGAGCAAGACTGCGGAAACCTACAGCGAGGTTGTAGAGGGTATGCAGTTTGACAGAGGCTATATCTCCCCCTATATGGTAACCGATACAGAGAAGATGGAGGCAGTTTACGATGACGCTTTCATTCTGATCACAGATAAGAAGATTGCAAGCATCCAGGAGATCCTGCCCCTGCTTGAGCAGATCGTACAGTCCGGCAAGAAGCTGGTGATCATCGCTGAGGACATCGAGGGCGAGGCACTGACAACACTGATCCTGAACAATCTGAGAGGCACATTCAAGTGTGCAGCAGTCAAGGCACCGGGCTTTGGCGACAGACGCAAGGAAATGCTCAAGGACATTGCCATTCTGACAGGCGGCGAAGTGATCACAGAGGAACTCGGTCTTGATCTGAAGGAAGCAAACATGATGCAGCTTGGCCGTGCAAGACAGGTAGTCATCCAGAAGGAGAATACTATCATCGTGGACGGTGCGGGCGATGCGGATGCGATCAAGGCAAGAGTTGCACAGATCCGTTCCCAGATCGAAACCTCCACATCTGAATTTGATAAGGAAAAGCTGCAGGAAAGACTGGCAAAGCTCTCCGGCGGTGTGGCTGTTATCAAGGTGGGTGCGGCTACCGAGATCGAGATGAAGGAAAAGAAGCTGCGTATTGAGGATGCTCTAGCAGCAACCAAGGCTGCGGTTGAGGAAGGCATTGTAGCAGGCGGCGGTACTGCCCTGATCAATGCGAT
>JAZOBK010000150.1:0-3627 GCA_045595985.1 Oscillospiraceae bacterium | reverse complement strand
AGAGCATTCTCCATAATCCAGTGGGAGGTACAGGCTCCTGAACCGCCATGCTTGTACGTTCCGCAGGTGTATGCGTGGTGCTGCAGGTTTGTGCCGTCCTTGCGACTGTTCATGTCAGGCTTGAAGTTCATATGCGCTCCGCAGTCAGCACATCGCAGTAAGCCTGTAAACAGGGGATTGTATATAGATTTCTTTTTTGTGTTTGTCTTTTTCCATAAGGACTGCACCGCATCCCAATCTTCTCTGCTGATAAGCGGCTCGTGCGTGTTATCACAGCGTATCCATTGCTCAGGCTTCTGTGGTATCTGCTTTCGGCATTTGTAGGAGAGAGCTTCTGTCTTGTACTGCACGGTGTTCCCGATATATATTTCATTTTTCAGCATCTGTGTAATTGAACCGTCCGTCCACCTGTGGTGAACATTTCTTGGATTTGGTTTATTCCGCTTCTGATAATAGTAATCTCTCGGCGGAATAATCTGCTGTTCATTCAGTATGGCAGCGATTCTGCAGCAGCTTTTACCCTCCAATCTCAACCTGAATATATACCTCACAATCTCCGCTGCCGTTTCATCAATCACAAGCCTGTGGCCTTTCTTTTCATATCCGTATGGTTCATAAGTCGCAAGATAACTGCCGTTCTTGGCTCGGATATGCTTTGCTGTCCGTACTCTCTGGCTCATATCCTTGCTGTACAGTTCATTGTAAACATTCTGAAATGGCATAATATCATTTCCGTCCCTTGCTGTATCAATACCGTCGTTGAGCGCAATGAACCTACATCCTATGGCTGGGAACAGTTCTTCTTCATAGTAACCACACTCTAAATGATTTCGTCCGAAGCGTGATAAATCCTTTACCAGAATCAGATTAATTTTCCCAAGCTTTGCATCCTCAATCAGTCTCTGCACCTGCGGTCTGTTGAAATTCAGTCCTGTATATCCGTCATCGGCATAGATATCAATGATTTTCCAGCCCTGCTGAAAACAGAAATCCATCAGCATATGCTTCTGATTTTCGATTGACATGGATTCTCCCTCACGCAGATCATCATTGGAGAGTCGCACATAAATACCAACTCTAACGTCCTTCATGATTACCTCCTGTTTTATGTAAGCCGTCTGAAGACGGCATTGTTACTGAAAGCTGTATTCGATTTCAATGTCCTGATATTTTACACCATTGACTTTCGTATACGCTCCAACTTTTATTTCACGAATCAGCTTGTGAAGTAATGCTCTGTCAAGCTCCATGCCTGACAGGTACTGCTTTAACACCGTGAGCCATTTCTCCACGTCCTCTACGGCACTTCTGAATTCTGCAAGCCTTGCATCCAGCTCTGCAAGCTCATTCTGTTTTTCTTCCTTTTCGCTGTTGTAGCGGTTGGATAAATCCATGAGCACATCTCTCGGAAGCTGACCCAGCAGCATTTCTTCATACAGTCGTGAGAGCATCGTATCAAGCTCTGCGATTCTGTTACTGATTGTCTGTCTGCGGCTTTCCATTGCGGATTGCTCTGTTTTCACATTCTTACTGCGTTCTGCAATCAGCCTGTCCCTTACGCCCTGTTCATCAATTTCAATCTGCTTTGCAAATTCTGCAAGCTCACTTTTCACAAGGCTGATGAGCTGTTGTTCTCCTGTCCAGTGTGAGGTGCAGGCAGAGGCTCCGCTTTGTTTGTAGGTTCTGCAGCAGTAGGAGTGATGACCGAGGCATGAGCCGTCCTTACGCTTATTCATATCGGGTTTGAAGTGCATGAGTCCGCCGCAGTCTGCACATTTCAGCAGTCCGCTGAATAATGGAAGCTCACCGCTTTGTGTACGCCTTTGTTTCGTCTGCTTCTTTCTGAACTTGCTCTGCACAGCATCCCAGAGCTTTCTGTCGATGATTGGCTCGTGGGTATTCTCACAGCGTATCCATGTTTCCTCCGGTTTTGCTCTGATAGAATGATTCTTGTAGGATACCACGCCCGATTTGAACTGCACCATGTTCCCGATATACACTTCGTTTTTCAGAATGTGTGTAATCGTTATCTCCGACCAGTAATGACGCATCACTCTCGGATTGGGCTTTCCGATTTTGTGATAATAATAATCTCTTGGGTTCGGAATACCTTCACGGTTGAGCGTATCAGCAATCTGATTGTAGCTGCAATCATCAGCTCTCATGCGGAATATCCTCTGAACGACAACAGCAGCGTCCTCATCGATTATCAGCTTGTGTCGATCATTCGGATCAAGCCAATATCCATAAGGAGCGCTGCTGCCCATAAAATTTCCTTGTTTTGCACTTGCTTTTCGAGCCGAGATTACCTTTCGGCTGATGTCCTTGCAGTAATATTCATTGAACACGTTGCGGATGGGAATGAAGTCCGTGTTCTGATTCGTGTGTGTATCTACGCCATCATTCGGTGCCACCAGACGGATATTGAGGAGTGGGAACAGGTCATCAATGAGCTGACCTGCCTCCACATAGTTTCGTCCGAATCGTGATAAGTCCTTCACCAGAACTGTATTGATTCTGCCGTTCTTAGCATCCTCAATGAGTCTTTGCATTTCAGGTCTGTCGAAGGTCAGTCCTGTGAATCCGTCATCAGCATAGACATCAACGATTTCCCAGCCCTGTCTGTCACAGTAATCAGTGAGCATCAGCTTCTGATTTTCGATAGACATTGACTCACCGAAGCGTTCATCATCACGGCTGAGTCTGGCATAGATACCTACTCTTATTGTTTCTTCCATTGCGATACCTCCTTTGCTCAAGCAACATTATACCACTCTATGCCCGAACTATCTATTCACAAGGGTAGACAAATTTTCCTTTCTGAACGAGTGCAGGCTGCATAAAATTGCATTAAAGCTGTGGCTGAGCTGCCTTTTCTTCCTGTAAGGTTTTCGTGACTGCCCAGCCTGTCAGGATATCTGCAAGGGATTCTTCTCCGCTGAAGGTACGCTTTACTCTGAAGACCGTGTTGTCAATCTTCACCTCGCTGACTGTGGTTGGGATGATCTGTGCTGTATTTTCTTTGTCCATAGTCCTCCTGTTCTCCGAAGTATTTCGGATTCCATTTTGTTGTTCCTGTGGTCTGAATATACATTTTCGATTCTCCTTTCACAATAAAATTTATGAGACCGCCTCGTGTTTCACGAGAAAGTCTCCTGACAGAATATTGATTATGTCAGTTAAAGTTAAGGGGGAGGTGAAGCACCTCCTCCTTACACTCTGATTCGTTACGCACCGATTTCAAGTGCTTATTGCTCTGAAAAGGGGTTCGGGTTCTCCCGATTCTGTGCATGTGGATAGCCACATGCGATGCTTGCCCTCCAAAGGAGGACTCTGATTTGTGACATCCGCCTGAAACTACGCAAATTCGGTAAATAATGGCTGAAATTCTATTTCAAGACACCCACAGTTCCCGAAATTCCGATAACAGACGCCTTTAGTTGAATGTGCTTAAAACGCCGAAAAATCGGCGAGCTTTGCTCGTCCGAGGTGGTCGTTTTGGCGGCTGTGACGCCAAAACTTTAACCAGCAAACTATCTCACCCCCTGAATTTGCCCGAAATCCATCTGATTTCAACTCTGCAAACGCTTTCAAAAGCCCCTTATTTCCGCTCGGTTATGCTTAGTG
>JAZOBK010000149.1:0-5792 GCA_045595985.1 Oscillospiraceae bacterium | reverse complement strand
AGCTTTCCCCCGCCTTCGGCGGGGGAAAGCTCAAGAGCAATTATAGTTTTTGGACAGTCTCAAGCACTTCCGGGAATGTACTCCTCCGGAAGTGCTTTTGTAATACTAATCGGAATTTCTCTTAAATTCCAGTGCGGTCTGACCGTTTTTCTTTTTAAAGAGCTTCATGAAGTAGGAAACATCCGTATATCCGCATTTTTCTGCGATCTCACTTACGCTCATATGCGTGTTCTTCAAAAGCCGTTCTGCCAGTGAAATGCGTGCAAGGATCACGTCCGCATTGAAGCTGATTCCAAGATTCTTCTTGTATGTATGCTGAAAATAGGAGGAGCTGATTCCCATTTCCCGTGCCGCATCCGCTGCGTTCCATGCAAGCTGCGGTTCTTCGTAGATACGGTTCTGCAGCTCACGCATCATTGTCCAGTAGGCATTCTTTTCCGCATTTCCGGCATTTCTGTAGTCCTCCATCCTCTGTTCAAGAGCTGAAAGAATATCTTCGAGCGAGCTGCTTTCGTCTGTCACAGCTGAAAAATACACAAAGGCGGGAGAATCCGAAAGCTCTCGATGTGTTGCAAGAAGCTTAAGATTGGATTTGAGTGCGTTGACAAGCACCTGCTCCGGAAATGCCGTGCCGTCGCATTCTCCGATGATCACAAAGCTGTATTTCCCGATATGTGCGGATAATTCCCTACGCATACAGCAAAGATTGATTGCCTGTGAAAAGGCGATCATAAGCTGTCTGACATATTCCTCGCCGAACTGTTCACGATACCGCTGCATTCCCTCAATATAGTACAGTACCGCATAATAGTCCCGTTGTCTGTCAAGTGCGGAAATTTGTGCGGCAAGTCCCTTTCTGCTGTAAAGTCCCGTGAGAATATCACGTTCCGACAGCCGCTGAATCTTCTGCTGCAGGTAGGCTTCGTAGGTGAGTGCACGGATCTTTTCGATGGAATTGGCAGCGATCTGGCAGAATTCCCCGTAATAATTTTCGAACACGAACTTATCATAGCGGCAGCTTCTGACGCAGTAGCCAAGACTTCTGTCCTGATAATGCAGGGGCGTGCAAATATATGTCATCGGCTGTGTGTGTAATTGCGGTATGAGATGTTCGAGTGCAAAGGACTGATTTGTCCCCAGTGCTACGCCGTCAACTCTCGACAGCACACAGCACATGGTGTCCGTGTAACCCCGTTTTCTGTATTGTTCGGGATGTTCGTGATCGCCCTCCCAGTCCGTACACAGACAGATATGGAAATCACTGTTATCGTCAAGAAGATAGAGATTCTGCGAAATCACAAAGGTGCATTCCGAAAGTGTTCTGACCTGATTCATACTGGAGGAATAGCTGCTGTGCAGGTAGAGTGCATTGGAAAGGGATTCATCGAGGCGTTTCTGGTTCTGGATGGCATTTTCCGTAATGCTCGTCCGACAGCCGCAGGTCGAGCCGATTCTGAGTGCGGGACGTACAGGGCACTTCACAGGCTTTGTATTTCCGCCGAGCAGTCCATGCAGCATCCAGACGGCATTCACTGCATTTTCCAGATAAGTTCCGCTGAAGGTCGTCAGCAGCGGCTGAAACATATCCGTGTCGGGATTGCCGTCGTATCCGCCGATGGCAATATCCTCCGGCACTCTGATGCCGTGACTGCACAGGGAAAGGCTGAGCTGAAGTGCCATATAATCGTTGCCGCAGATGATCGCCTGCGGTCTTCGCAGGGTCCCGTCAGCGATTTTTTCTGCGAAATCCTTTGCGTATACGATCCAGTAATCCCCGTAAAATACGGTTTCCGGACGGAAAGCGATGCCATGGCTTTCCAGTGCGGACGCAAATCCACGGATTCTGTTGCGTGTATGAATATCATCCTGCGGGCCGACCAGACAGTAAAAATCGGTTATTCCGTGTTCTTCAATGAAATGCTCGGTCAGCAGCCTGAAATTCTCCTCATCGTTCTGCATACAGCCGGGAAACAGCCGGCTCTCGTAGTCCAGAGCCACCACGGGGATGTTTCTTTCATGCAGCTTGTGTTCGATGTCAGCGGCAATTTCCTTATTGAAAAAAGAACCGTGATCCATGATCGCACCGTCGATGTGCATACGCTCTATCAGCGAATAGATATTTTCTTCCCCCGTGATATGGTCGCTCACGTTGATGTAATTGACAAAATGGGTAAGGATGATCAGATCATACCCAAGCGATGCCGCCTGTTCGGACATGAGACGGATCATGCCGATGCGGAATTGACGGTCGGCATCGGCTGTGATCAGTACAATTCTTTTTTTCAAAGTTTCACCGCCTTTCTGATCACGCAGAGTTAGATTACTTATTATATTTTACCATAAATAATAGAAAAGTGCAATATAAAAAAGCAGAAAAATACATAAATGAAGTGGAATTCTACATTGAATCCCATATGCATTTCGGCTATAATGAAATTATGTGAAGGCTGCTGCAATTGCAGCAGATACGTATTGCTCAGGGAGGAATCTTCCGTGAGCCGATGAGAAATGATAGGAAAGGAAATCATCTTATGAAAAATGTTTTCAAAAGATGCTGCTGCGTTGCAGTAGCAGCCATGACGCTTGTTTCCGCGGTTGCTTTTGGCGGCGAAAAGAAGGCATGGGACATCAATGCTGCCGATGACATGGTAGTTAACGGAGTTACTATCCCGTCTCTGGACATCCAGCAGAAGTATATCCCTGAAACGGAGGGTATCAAGTTCGTTGAGGATATGCGTCTGGGCTGGAATCTGGGCAACACGCTCGATTCCATTGACGACAATGGGTATATCTCTAACGAGATGGCACTTGAAACCTACTGGAACGGCGGTTTCAAGACAACCCAGAGAATGATCGACACTGTAAAGTCCGCAGGCTTCAATACGGTAAGAATTCCGGTTTCGTGGCACAATCACGTTGACAGCAATTACACGATCAGCGAGCAGTGGATGGACAGAGTGCAGGAGGTTGTGGACTACGCAGTCAAGAATGATATGTACATCATTCTGAACGTACATCACGACAACGACCAGAATCATATGTATCCGACAAGTGCACATTACGAGCGTTCTTCCAAGTACATGACCACTGTCTGGAAGCAGATCGCAACTCGCTTCAAGGATTACAACGAAAAGCTGATTTTCGAAACCATGAACGAACCCCGTATGACAAACCATCCAAATGAGTGGTGGCTGAATATGGCAAGCCAGGAGTGCATTGACGCTGTGCAGACCATCAACAAGCTCAACCAGGATATCGTGAATACCATCCGTGCAACAGGCGGCAACAACGCCAGCAGATACATCGGC
Source organism: Oscillospiraceae bacterium (assembly GCA_045595985.1). Classification (GTDB taxonomy): domain Bacteria; phylum Bacillota; class Clostridia; order Oscillospirales; family Ruminococcaceae; genus UBA3855. The sequence continues at coordinate 2,484 of JAZOBK010000149.1, read as the reverse complement.
ATTCCCGGCTATGACTGCTCTGTAGAGGGTGCAACCAACAGCTACTTCAAGCTGCCGGAGGATACTGCAAAAGATAAGCTGATCGTTGCAGTACACGGCTATTTCCCCGTTAACTTCGCACTGACAGAAGCAAATCAGAACGGCAGTACTGACAAGTTCGACCTGAACAAGGACACGGGCGAGATCAATCAGGCAATGGATACCATCTACAACAAGTACATTTCCAAGGGCATTCCGGTTTATGTCGGTGAAATGGGTGCGAGAGATAAGAATGGCAACATTCAGGCAAGAGTTGACTGTGCAGCATATTATGTTGCCTACGCTTCCTCCAGAGGAGTTACCTGCTGCTGGTGGGACGACATCAGCTTCATGCTCCTCGACAGAGGCAGCTCCACATGGAGAAGACCTGAGATCGTTGCGGCACTTAACAAGTACGCAAGAGGCGAATCCACTTCCACACGTCCTCCCGAGGAAGATCCCGGCTATGCGGATGGTGAGGCACACGGTTCTGTTTCTTATAATGAAGAAAAGGCATATTATGACATTTCTATTCCGTCCGCATCCGATACCATTTATCTGAATGTAGAGCTGCCGGATGGTGCAACAGGTGCAAGCGGCTGCATTGCCAATGGCTTTGAAAGGGATGGTCAGTACTACTGGGCAATGGTTTCCTGGAATACACAGCTCGGCGGTGTGGTGCCGGTGAATATTGACGACAACTTCCAGCAGCTTGTGTGCAATGACGAAGTGGTTGAGGACGAGGCTCTGATTGCCGAGGCAAAGGAATACCTCAAGACCATCACTGCTTTCCAAGCACAGATATGGTGGGTAGGCGGTGACACCTCCCTCGACAAAACTGATGTAAAGATCGTGGATGCGTATGTTTACGAGGATGGCACAGCTCCTGAGCCGACTGAACCTCCTACGGAAGAAGAAACTCCCGAAGCTACAACTGAGGAGCCTACGACTGAAGAACCCACATCGGAACCTGCGGATGATCTGCTGTACGGTGATGCGGACTGCAGCGGCAAGGTAGATATTCTTGACGTCATTTCACTGAACAAGGCACTGCTTGGCGGCGGAGCACTGACGAAGGAAGGCGAAGCACAGGCTGACGTTGACCTTGACGGAAAGCCCTCTCCTGCGGATTCCCTGAGCATTCTGAAATATCTGGTGAAGCTGATTGACAAGCTTCCCGTATAACAGCAGTCAAGGAATGCAATTTAATGCCTAAAACTGTCATAGACATGGCAGTTTAGAATAACACGACTTTTCTTTATTTTGCCCCCTATTTTTGAAGTTTCCCCTTTTGTCGGTCTTCCGATAAAAGGGGATTTTTTGTATACATCGGAATTCCGATGCCCGAAAAAGCGGCGAATACTCGGATCATCTGAGTAATTGCTTTCGTCGTTTGGGTATAAGAAAAGCCGTCTGTGATTGTTAGTCACGGGCGGCTGTGTAATGATATTCTGTTCTGCAAATTGGAATTTGTTTATTTGTGTGCGACTGCTCTTAGTCTTCGATAATCAGCAACCCATGCTTCTCCATTCCAAAGAGTTTCTCTCGTTATGGCTGCTACCTGGTCAATAATCAAAGATTGTATGTGTTCAGGAATTGCTGTTAATTCGGAAGCGAAGAACTGTTTCAAAAAATTGGACAATCCTTGCTCGCCGTCTTTGAATACGGTCGGTCTGTCGAAATCGTAGATTCTATCAATTATAAACCCGTTCTTCTCTAACATTTCCCCAAAAACCTCTACCGTAGGGAAATTAAACTTAGGTTTATAACTGTATCCCAATCTTTGACATACCTTGATAAATGCATTTTCAATCGTAGTAATGTTACCGTTCGCACCAAACTCACATATAAGTAATCCCTGTGGTTTCAAGACTTTATGTATGTTTTTGAGCAAAGCGTTGTGATCGCTTATCCAATGAAAAACGGCGTTTGAAAAAACAACATCAAATTCTTCATCAAAAGGCAACGCAAGTGCATCACACACCAGAAATTCAATGTTTTCAAACTGTTCTTTCGCTTTATCTATCATATTCTGTGAACTGTCAACACCAACAACCTTGTCACATAGATCTGCTAACTGTGCTGTAAGCGTTCCTGTTCCACAGCCCAAATCCAAGATGGTTTGTTCATTATTCTTTGGTATAAACTCCAATAAGCCCTTGCCATATTCAGCCACAAAATCGTGCTTATTGTCATACAATGATGAATTCCATTCCATAGTCATTTTCCCCGTCAAATTCTTATTTATCGGTCTGTCCGACTTACTATATTATACCACATCCCACCGTCATTTTCAATAGAAAAGAGGTTGCAGACCCAAGAAAATGAACCTGCAACCTCCCAGTGTTACATCATCATCATATCAGTTGACGGAATGATTTTAGACACAGTGAAACATATTACAACGAAAAAACTGTATTCCGTGATTTTACGAAATACAGCCTTTTTGCTCTGGCGGACAGAGAG
>JAZOBK010000148.1:0-15113 GCA_045595985.1 Oscillospiraceae bacterium | reverse complement strand
TGATTCTGGTCGAGATTATATATTACATCCATACTTAATTCACTGTAAGAGGTACTACAAAGCCAATGATGATACCCAGAACAGCACCACAGAAAACCTGCAGCGGGGTATGACCAAGCAGTTCCTTTAACTCCTTCTTTTTACTTTCCGCATCCTCATCCTGAGAGAAAATTTTCAGTCGGATCAGATTCAGTTCTTTTGCGTGCATACCTGCAGCACGGCGTACTCCGGCTGCATCGTACATAACAATTACGCTGAGAACGCACAGAATGGCAAATGCAGATGAAGCCCACCCTTCTGATCTGCCTGCAGCGAAGGTAGCGGCACATACAAGTGCCGAATGTGAGCTTGGCATACCGCCGGAACCATAAAGTCGTTCTACCTTAAAGTCGGAATGCTGAAAAAAGAACAAAATAAATTTCAGAATCTGTGCACTTGCCCATCCAAAAAAGCCGGCACACATAATCGGACTATACATTGATTTCCCCACTTTCTTTATTGTACACGCACCAAAAGTTCGTCTGTCAATGCGTGCAAAAATTCCGTGTTTTCAAACATTTTGAGCTGTTCATGAGCGAACTTTGTCAATTCCTCCGCCCTTTTTTGTGCTTCATCTATACCGAGCACAGTCACAAATGTTTTCTTTTCTTCGTCAGCATCGCTGCCGATGGGTTTACCAAGCATTTCTGCTGTACTTGTAACGTCAAGAATATCATCTATGATCTGGAAGGCAAGCCCTATGCTGCGGCCATATGCAGCTGCAGCATCCTGCTGCTGTAGTGTTCCGCCGCCGCAGATACACCCCATCTTGCAGGACGCTTCCATCAAAGCACCGGTTTTGCCAAGGCACATGGTTGTCAGTTCATCCGCAGTTACATTTTCCTGCGTTTCAAACCTCATATCCATGACCTGACCGCCTACCATACCATTGGCACCCTCACGTTCGGAAAGCACAGCAATCAGCTGAATCTTCTGCTCGGTAGTCAGATGCTGATCGTTTGCGATCAGCATGAATGGTGCACAGATAAGTGCATCGCCTGCAAGAATCGCAGTTGCTTCTCCAAACGCCTTATGACAGGAAGGTTTGCCGCGACGAAGGTCATCATCATCCATTGCAGGAAGATCATCGAAAATCAGGGATGATGTATGCGTCATCTCCATACCGCACGCAGCTACATCGGCAGATTCCAATGAGCCGCCGCAGATTTTGCAGAACTCATAGATCAGCACAGGACGGATACGCTTGCCGCCTGCGGAAAGTGAATGCCGCATGGCATTGTAAAGAGAATCCAGATCCATGTTTGTGGATGACTGCATTTCGTCTACTTTTTCAAGCATATACGTTTCTATTCTCTGTGCATAGGTTTTCAGTTGTGTTTTTACGTCACTCATAGTATTCACGCTTTCTCATGGAGCGGCACGGGAATTTCCTGTACGGACATGACCGCATCCTGTAATATTGTATGACACTGCGTTGATAGCTGCATTCCTTCTGCATAGAGCTTGGAAGCTTCTTCCAGTGAAAGCTGCTCATGCTCCAACATGGAAGTGATCTCAGCCAGACGCTGCATCTGCTGTTCGTAATTCATCAATTTTCTCCACCTTTGCTGTAATGGAACCATCCTGCATTCTTATGCAGATGGTGTCCTGAACCTGAATCTGCTTTGCCGATGGCAAAATTTCTCCATTTGTATCATAAACCGCTGCATAACCACGCTGAAGAACCCGCAGCGGATCAAGCTGTATGAGCTTTTCCTGCAACGCTGTATAGACGGATAATTTTCTTTCAAGATACAGCTGCATATTCTTCTGCAGCTTTTCCGTGAGTTTTTTTCGTTTTTCTTCCTGAATTTGAAAGCGATACTGCGGAGAAGAAAGCTGCAAACGGCTGTTAAGACGTTCCAGTCTTTGCAGCTCACGCTGCAGACGTGTATGATATGCGATTTTCAATTGCCTTTGTGCAATATTGATCTTTTCATCCAGATGGCGGATATCCGGTACTGCAAGTTCAGCAGCTGCGGACGGTGTTGGTGCACGGCGATCTGCCACGGCATCAGCAATCGTTACATCGGTTTCATGTCCAACCGCAGAAATCACGGGGATCGTACAATCATACAGAGCATATGCAACGGATTCCGCATTGAACGCCTGCAGATCCTCCGATGCACCGCCGCCTCTGCCAAGGATCAGCACATCACAATGATGCTGCTGTGCGGTTTTCAATGCACTGCAGATGGACGACGGAGCCTGCTCACCCTGTACAAGTACAGGAAACACCAATACTTTAATGATCGGGCATCGACGCTTCAGGACATTCAGTATATCCTGCAAGGCGGCACCTGTTCCGGAAGTAATGATGCCAACGGTTTGGGGCATTGGAGGCAGTGGTCTTTTGGAGGATTCCTCGAAAAGACCTTCTTCACGGAGCTTCCGTATTCGCTGTTCCAGTTGTAGTCGAACAGCCCCCACACCTTCCGGCTGCATATCCGTCACATTAAGCTGATACACACCGTCACGTTCATACACGGTAAGCCCTGCACTGATGATCACGTGCATACCGTTTTCAGGCATAAAGCGTAACCGTGATGCCATACCACGGAACATAACGGCTTTTATTACACTTTCGGGGTCTTTTAGGGAGAAATAAAAATGTCCCGACCGATGTGCTGTAAAATTTGAAATTTCCCCCTTGATCATGAATCGCTGCAAATTATGGTCGTCCCGTATTTTGGATGCCATATAGCGATTGATCTGAGAAACGGTTAATATTGCCATACTACACCTCTGAACGTTTACTGCAAAGTGCTGCATAGATCGCAGTACCGGCAGCGTTGTCACAGGAGAATGCCGGTTGGGCAAATGCCGTATTGGGAATTGCACGCAGTCTGTTCTGTATCAGAACATCGGACATCACACCGCCAGCATAAATCACAGGATGCTCCCCTATCTGCGAAATGACACGGTTTGTCATTTCCATCAATACATCGGAAATAGCACTCAAGCACCGCTTTGCTACATCACAGGGCGGCTCACCGTTTTTTAATGCATTCTCACACTGGTTTTCCAAACCCGACAGACAGCAATCAAGATTCTTCATGGTAGGCTTATACCGAAACTCATTCCTGCTTTCCATGGCAAGGCGTTCAAGCTCCACACCGCACGGAAATTGCAATCCAAGCATAAGTCCCACACGATCCACAAGCTGACCTGCTTTCAGGTCGAGAGAGGAACAAACAGGTGTAACTTTCAGCATTATCTCCTCATTGGGCTCACACAGCACGCAGTCCGTTGTTCCGCCGCTGACATGGAATGCGATAAATGGTGAGTGTATCCATGACACCTTATCAGCGGAATAGAGTGCAGCAAGAATATGTCCAACCTGATGACTTGTCCGATATACCGGAACGTGCATTACCTGTCCAAGCATCTGTGCAGTTCCTTCACCGCAAAGAAAACAGGGCATATACGAGCCTTCAGCATTTCTCGGACGTGTTGATACACCGATCCCTGCAAGTGAATTTCTCGGAACATCAAGCTGTGCCAGAATTTGCGGCAGCTGTACGGTATGATGGAACACAGCGTCACTTTGCCGCAGTCCCTTTTCTCCCGATTTTACGGGCAGGAGTTTTTTTGCCTGCACAATATTGCCGGTGCTGCCGTCATATAATGCAGCCGATGTTGTATAATTGCTGGTGTCCAGTCCCAGATACAGGGACATTACACTTTCTCCGATGCAGGTACTTCCGCTTTTTCACGCTTCGTAAGACTGCGTGTAAACGCACCGAGCACGCCATTGATGAAAGCGGTATCGTCCTGATAAGTATATTTCTGTGAGATGGAAACCGCTTCGCTGACAGCCACGTTAACGGGGGTTTGCGGCATATACTTGATTTCATAAATCGCCATACGAAGCAGAATCAGATTGATTTTTGCGATTCTGCTGACAGCACGTCTTTTACTGTAGGACGCAATGATGCCGTCAAGCTCCTCTGTATGCGAAAGTACTCCTTCCACAAGCTGTCTGACATTGTCATCCACCGTAATTTCCTCTACTTCTTCAGCAATGGCATACAGTTCCTCCGGAGTATCATCACGAAGTGATGCCTCAAATAAAATCAAATATGCATTTTCTCTGCACTGATGTCTTGTCATGGTTACCTCCTAATGATTTCTACTACACGCACATATGCCGGTATGCAGGTATACTGCATACCGGTATGGAATGGTTATGCGTTAAATTCTATTCCGCTGATTTCCACATTGACATTGACTGCTGTTACACCGGTCATGTCCTGTACGCTCTGCTTTACGGTCTGCTGAATCTGCTTTGCAACTGTTGCAGCACGGTAACCGCCCTTAACAATGACCTTGATCGTAACTGCAATTGCACCACCCATATTCTGAATGATCACAGGTTCAGAAAGCAGACACTGAATTCCTGTACTGCTTCCAGCAAGACCTGCAACACCTTCAATTTCTTTTGCAGCGAGTGCAGCTACCTTGCTCAGAACATCATCAGAAATCTTAATTGCTCTTTCTCCGGATTGTACTTTCTCCATGATACAACTTCCTTTCATTGACAAATTAAGCTAAAATTTCCTTATATTGGTAATTTGTGCCTATTTTTTCAGTAATATCTCTACCTATATTCTATTATACCAAAAAAATCAGAAAAGTACAACTATTTTACTTCAAAAATTCTGATATTTTCTGAAGAAATTGAAACTTCTCCTAAAATGATGTCTTTGATCAGTGCCGCGTCCGCAGCTTCCAGCCCATCGGACTTGACAACCACCTTTGCACTTTCTCCGTCAAGGTACACCACACAGTCTGCAAAACCCTGTGATTTGATCAGGGATTCAATATTTCCCTCACATTGGATGAGGTTGGACACCTCGACTGCTCCAAGTGCATTTGTAATGATTTCATTCTCTGTCAGATCGCCGCCACCCATGATCATCTGTAATGTCTGAACGGCTTCATCACGGTTCGTTGTTTTCTCAAGTCTTGCCTGTGCAAAGAAATTTTCTGATGCACCTGCGTCGTTTGGTTCTTTGGCAGCATCTGCATTGACAAATTCCGTATCGCCGTAATTATCCTGTTCTGCGGAAATCTCTGATGTAGGCGTTGTCACCTTCAGATCTGATTTTGACAGTGAATAGTTGATGTACACAGCGATGGCAAGCATGACTGTAAGACATGACAGGATGATCTGACGTTTTCCGATAATAATGGATGGTTTTTTCATAAGCTTCTCCTTATCTGTGCCTATGCGGCACTGTCCAGTTTGGTTACATAGATATTGGCTGTTGATATGCCGCAAGCGACGGATACAGCATGATAGACGGATTCTTGTACTGTACTGCGGTCACCTCCTTCGCAGGCAACCACAACGCCAATGATGGGAGGCGGGGTAATATGCTCCACAAGTGCATTACCGGAACTTCCTCCGATCGTAACGTAAGTACTTTTACTTTTTACCTGCTCGTCCGTTATAAGACTGTCCCCTTCTTTGGCATAGTGGTATTCTTCGCTGCCATTTACAGTGACAAGGACTTCCACTTTTCCCACACCGGCTATATCGGATAACAACTGTGATAATTCATCCTGCATCCGATGGCGGTATTCTTCGGGTGTTTCCGACAGAAATTCGGTTTTCAGTTCCTGTGTGTTTTCATCATCCGGCATCAGAACCGATGAAATCAGAATACAACCCATTCCCAGAATGCCAAGCAAGACAATACCATACAGCATATTATCCTTTTTCAGAATCCGTCTGTACCATTTCTGTAACACGGAGTATCACCTCCTCCCCTAAATTTGTACGCAGTATTTCACACGCTCTTTGGCTATCACTGCACACTGTACTGACCTCACTAATATATATGCATTGTCCTTCGTCGATATGTGCGGTCACCTGCAATTCAGAACACTTGATTCCGTTTAGATTGAATAATTCCTCTAATGCGGTTTCTGTATGTGCCGCAGTCTGCGATAAGATCAGATCCTGTGCTTGCTGTGTCAGACTTGCAGTTTGTGCATTGACAGTATTTTCTCTTGAAGTAATCGGAGTCAGCTTCCATTCAATATTCACAAGCGGTGCAGCAAGTCCAATGACAAACAACATGGAAATCAGAAAACGAATCTGTCTTTCAAACAGAGCACTTGGTTTCAGTATATTGCATATTCCGACTGTAATGCTTAACATACATGACATGGTGATCAGAGTTTTAAGTTGTTCCATACTACCTCCATGTTTATCATATCAGCCTGCAATCAGATTTCCGCTCAACGTAAGCATGATAGCGGTAGAAACAATGAATATCAATGAAAAACTGACAGATACTGAAAATGCGGCTGCAATGATGCACTCTGTATTCTTCAGAAGTCTTGTCATCCTTTGTACCGCAAATAATTCAGAAATTGCAGCAGCGGCAGCTGTCAGGAAACGATAAATCCCTAACTGAAGAAGTACAGGTAAAAAGAGGGATATGATGGAGAAAATGCCGATCACTCCCGTTGTTGTTTTCAAAACTCCCATACTGCCAAGTACTGTAGAATACGCATCGGATACCGCACCACCGACAAAAGGGACAAAATTAGAAATCACAAACTTTGTTGTTCTGGATGCAAGTTTATCCGATGTCACAGCCGTCATGCTCTGGAGTGATAGCATCCCTAAAAATATGGACATGAGCAATCCAAGCATCCAGACAATGATCTTATGAAGCAGCTTTACGATTCCATCAAGGGAAATCGCAGGATTGACGGCATCTACAATGCTCATCGCAAGTCCCATGCTTAAAACGGGCAGCATAACATGAACTGCGATCTGCAATGCAATTTCGCAGACGGCAAGAATGGCTGCCTGATAACCCACTGCTGCAGTCACACCACCGCATACCGTCAGAACTGACGCAAATATTGCGGAAAACTGCAGCATGAACCGAGCACTTGCCTCAAGATGTTCAGCAGCCTGCAGAAAGACATAACTGATGGGCTGTGCAATGATACCAACTGCACAGAGAACGCAGATCATCTCATAGATGGTATTGACCGATGCCCGGGTATTTTGTAAACTATCCGCAATTGCCGACAGGAGAATCACTCCTAAAAGAAGACCGAATGTGCGAAGCGGCAGTGCTGCGGCATCCACTGCCTGCTGTGCAAGGTTTTCAAGAATAGCAGAGAATGACAGTGACGTCATCGTTTCAGGCTTGTCCGCATGGATCCCCTGTTCGTTGAGAACATTATCCATATCCTGCTTATCCAGCAAATCCTCCATGCCGCTTGCCTCAAATAGTGAGGAAAGTGTTTCATCATAGGAAATGGTCTGCTCCTCTGCAGAAACTGTGATTGTACACAGACAGAGTCCCAAAAACACAGAGAACAGGCACAATAGAAATTTTTTCATCCGATCACCTCCAGCACGATCTGCACAAGTTCTGTAAAGAGCGGCAGCGACAACGAAATCAGACTGATCCTCCCGAACAATTCTACTGCGGTACATATGGCGTTTTCTCCGCAGTCCCTACAGAAATCCATACCAAGCTGCGTAAGATAAGTAATACCGATCGCTTTGCAAAGGATCAGAAAGTATTCATACTCCATACCGCTTCCCGAAAACAGCTCTGTTGCTGCCGAAATAATATCCTCTATTTGCGGCATCAATGATAGCAGCATCATACAGCAAATTCCAAATCCGAGAAGTACCGCATGCGGCTTTTGGTATTGTCGTATCATAAGACAGAGCACACAGCCGCAAATACAGAATGCAACAGCTGTTATCATAGACCAAACACCGTCTTCACAGTATCAAACAGTTCGCTGATCTGATCAATGATCAGCATGAGAACAACAATAAGCCCTGCAAGCGTTGTCATCATTGCCTGCTCCTCTCGTTCCGCACGCTTGAGCACGAGATTTAACACAGCAACAATAATACCCGTGCCTGCTATTTTAAAAATCAGATCTATATCCATAATTTTCTCCTTATTTTGCCTGCATATTATACGATCACAGCAATATCACTGCAAGCATGATACCCAATATCACGCCAAGCCGTTGGTAGAGTTCGCCTTTCGTCCGATAGTTTTCCTTCAGTTCACTTGCAAGCACTTCCATCTGCTTTCGATGCAGTTCCAGTGAGGCAAGCTGCCCTTGTACATCTGTTGTACCAATTGTATTTCCCACAGCATACATTATATCTTTCGCTCTTGGTGTGATTGCCGGATCATCGGCGATGGATTCATGCCATATCATCTGCGGAGGAATCTCTGTGGAAAACCGAGCACTGATATTCTGTAAAAACGAAAATTCAGTGTAATTCGGATGTTCTGCAAACAGATACAGTAAATCTTCAAGCGGTGTACACTGATAACGTATATGGGACGAAAAGTCAGCAAGCAGGGCATTGAGTTTCTGTGTATGGATGAATCTTGTCCGCATTCTATGCGATGCATATACACCGAATCCTGTACTCATCAGGAACAGAAATAACATACCAAGCCATTTCATCGCTGCTGCAGCCTCCTGACTGTGCGGATTCTGCCTGCACTTTCCAGAAACACACAATACTGAAACACGCCTGCATCTATTAATGGACGCAGCACGGAACGCCGATACAGATCTTCCATATTTCCTGCATGACAGCTTGCAATGAAATTCACACCGCATCCGGAAGCCAGCAGTATTGCTTCTGCATCCGACTGTGTGCTGATTTCATCACAAATAATGTATTGCGGCGTAAGAACTCGCAATGCGGTCAGGATACCTGTGGATCTCGGATAACCATCAAGCACATCGGTTTTCTGCCCAACATCATGCTGCGGAGTTCCACGAAGTACTGCTGCGATCTCTCCTCTTTCATCAATCAGAGAGGTAGGATAACGGTTTCCGGCCAGACGGCAGAAATCACGAAGCAATGTGGTTTTCCCGCTTCCGACAGTACCGGCAATCAGAATCCCCACGGATTCGGATCCGATCTGTTTCCAAACCTGTTCGGCACTCCCTATGTATTCGCCTGCAATACGGAAATTCAATCCGCTGATGAATCGAAGCGACATCGGAGAATTCGCCTGTAATGCGGCAGTACCGCATATTCCGACTCGACATCCTCCACGAATGGTAACGAAACCTTCTGCCACATCCCGCTCATGACTGTAAACGGAATAGGAACATACAGCCTGAAAAGAACGTGCAATTTCTTCAGTGCTGATTCTGATCGCACAGTCAGTGGAATCGGTCAACATTCCCTGTTCTGTCAGAAATCGTTCCTTACCGCTGATACCGATTGCTACAGGGCGGGAGCATCGAAGGCGTATTTCCTGCGTCTGTTGTTGTATCTCCATTGGTAATTTTCGGATGGCACCGCGAACTGACTGCGGGAGATATTCCAGTGTGGTTTTCAGATTTTCTGCTGCTTGCATATGCATCACTTCCCTTTCTGTTCCATCCTATGCTCGTCCAAAGGAAAGTATGCATAACAAAAACGCTCTGCCTGAAGCAGAGCGTTTTTAAGGTATCGGTTATTTTGTTTGTTCAGCCACGTCGAATGTTCGGTAGTACTGTAAATGCTGGTACTCCTGTACATCCATTGAATCATCAAGGACATCGTTGAGCGGCAGATAGCTGCCGTTTGCATCCACTACACCATAAGAATTAATGGCAGGATACTGCTTCATCAGATTCATGCGGAACATATCCCAGCTGTCTGCCGGCAATCCGGCATTCCGCTTGAGAATCGCAGAGAGATAATTAAGGCTTGTGATCTCATGTTCCTCCCAATCCACATCGTAATTTGCCCACATCACATACGGAACGGTGTATTTTGATTCATGAACTTCAACCTCATTGGCTGGATCGGCAAACAGCTTTGTATACGGCATATCCAGTGCGGGCTGATGGTCACCAAACATCAGAATAATGGTATCCTCGGGGTATTTCTCAAAATATGTAATCAGTTCTTCAAATGCCTTGTCACTTTCATGTGCAACAGTCAGATACTGGTTAATATCCTTTGATGCACCCTTACAGAATTCCACTTCCTCAAAATCATCGCCCTCATATCCGTAGGAGCCATGATTCTGGATGGTAATGTTGAAAATAAACTGCGGCTTTCCGGATTTCTTTTCTTCCATGAGTTCTATAATCTTGCGATAATTCTCGGAATCGCTCACAAATCCACGAATATAATCAAGATCTCCGAAATACAAGGATTCCTCAACATCCGAAGGCAAAGTTTCGAGCATTTCTTCAGTTACGACGCCGTAATCCTCGCCTGTAACGAATCTGTCAAATCCCATAAGCGGATAGTTCTTGTCACGATTCCACTCAATTCCGTGATAGGGGTGAACGGCAGTGGTATCATAACCAAGCTGCTTCAGAGAACTTGCAATACTGTCGATCGGATAGTCGATAAACTGATTATACGGAACAGCAGTAACGGGCAGGAAAGCCATGGTATTGCCTGTGAGAAATTCCCACTCGGATTGACAAGTGTACCCGCCAAAAACAGATACCAGAGCTTTTCCCTTAATGCAGTTTTCATCCATACTATGAATAAATGGCAAAATATCCTGTGTAAGAGGGAGTTCACCGACAAGATCAAAATCCGAAAGCGACTCGTTCATTACAACAATGATGTTGGGGCTGTTCGGAACCCTTGCAGGCTGACTGCACGCAAGAAGTTCCTGTGCGGTATCTTCACAATAACCCTCTGGTTCATCAATCCCATGCTGCTTTGCTTCCACATACAGAGAGTAGAGAACACCATTCTCTTTTGTAAAGCGGTTGATATTGAATTTAATATCTCCGTCGCTGTGGTCTTCAAGATTCACGAACAAAGCAACGGGCAATGCTGCACAGAATGTGATCGCTCCACGAAACAACGTTTGACGCTTGTATTCTTTATCATCATACTTACGAAGCAGAATCAACATTGTGCTGATCAGAAGTACGCTTAGAATAGTGTCACGCACCATAACACCGGTAATCTTAAAACTATACCTGCCGGAAAGCCGCAGGGCATCGGCAAGACAGAAGAAATCGCTGATCTGGAATGCCACGGAACGGGCATTGATGGAAAATTCATTCGCAATGGATAATCCAAGCATCAGTACCGTGATAGCGATCAATGCCGGACGCAGACGACGGAACATTACCAGAAAAAGACCATAGACAATGAACAGCAGCAGAATATTAAATAACTGTACATACCAGATAACATTAAAATAAAGTGCAATTTCCAATAAAACGGGAAATATAACGGCTGCAATCATTACACCTTTTTCATCTCGAATTGCAGGGATTCTCATGTTAATCCTCCTTGAATGATACACATATATCCGTAAGCCACATAAACAATTGTGCAAACTAAACAAAAGATACTTTTCTCTTTTATACAAGTATACCAGATTAGGATTGACTTGTCAAGAGTGTTTCTTTAAGAAATTTTTAAGAAACATATAATTCCCAGAATGCGACTGTACTAATCGCTATAGTACAGTATATCATAGGTTTCAAGAAAAGTCAAGCAAATTCAAATAAAAGCTTGCATTCGCAATTTTAATATGATATAATAGTACTATATCAGTGTGCTAAATTTGTAATAGGGGGTATCAACATGATTCTGGTTCATTATCCCAAGTGCACCACTTGTCAGAAAGCCAAGAAGTGGCTGGATGAAAAAGGACACACTTACCAAGAGCGACACATCAAAGAGGAAAATCCTACCTACGAAGAATTGAAGGAATGGTTGCACAAAAGTGGGCTGCCTCTGAAGCGTTTTTTTAATACAAGTGGGATGTTGTATAAAAGCTTACAGCTTAAGGACAAGCTTGCAGATATGACGGAGGATGAACAGCTTAATCTCCTTGCATCCGATGGTATGCTCGTAAAACGTCCGATTGTGGTAATGGAGGATACTGTTCTGGTGGGATTTCGTGAAAATGAATGGTGGATCAGACTACGATAAAAATACGGAGGACTTTCAGTTCTGAAAGCCCTCCGTTTACTATTTCTCAAGATTTTTACATATAAAATTTGTAAATTCAGCGAAATCTTGACATTTTTTTCCTTGTGCATACAATCCGATCATCACACCCGTGAAGTTTCCGGCAATTTCTGTAGACAGGAATTTTGTCTGTGCAGTTCCAAGATCATACCGCTTTCCGTTACATTCCGCACTGAAATGGTACACATAATTGGAACATGAGATCATTAGTCTTGCAAAATCTTGTGGGATTTCGATATGCCCGTCGATCTGCTCTACATCACCGATCCGCAAACGACGAATAATTTCATAACCTGTGTCAGTACTGCGTAAAGCAATATCATAGTGCTGGTCAGGCGTCATGTACAAGGTGATTCCTGCCTCCTCCCCTGCCGCTTTTACCTCACAAGAGACATACAGATTCATTTCCTGCTGGCGAAGTCCAATAAATGTAGGGGCATTATCCGTATTTGACAGATTATTGCCGTTACTTGAAAGGCGGTACGCCTCATCGGTAAACTCATAATCCTCAAGCACAGGATTTCCCATAAAACACCAGTCTGTACCGACTTGGGTGTTTGCAAAGGTTTTATCAGGAATTGGATGTTGGACGGTATCTGTAATACGTTCGGTTTCCATTTCCTTCAGAGTTGTTCCATTCACGCCGGCGGTAAACCAACCTTCGTTGTCAAATGTTACGGGGACAAGATATACCTCACGTCCTGTTATATGGTGCATTACCCAATTATCAATTTGGCGGAATGCGAGATGCACCATCCACCAGTTGCCTGCCGGATCCTCAACAATATCCGCATGACCGCATCCCTGAATCTGATAGCCTCCAAGGTTACGATTTGTCAGCACTGGGTTTCCTGAAAAGCTTTCAAATGGTCCATGGGGGGTATTTCCTCTTGCATAAATGACCATGTGACCATACTCTGTTCCGCCTTCGGACGCCATGAGATAATAGGAATCTTGTATTTTATAGAGATGAGGCCCTTCAAGAAATCGCCCGCCGGTTCCATTCCAGATACATTTTGAGGGTGTCAGCTTTTGGCCGGTTTCAATGTCAATTTCACACTGAACAATCCCCTGAACACCATTATCATCCGTACCATTACTCATAAAATACGCCTTGCCGTCTTCAAAAAAGAAGGAAGGATCAATGCCATCCTGTGCTACATAGATCGGATCGGACCATTCACCGTAAATGTCATCCGTATATACATAGAAATTCCCGCGATACGATACATTCGTAGTAACCATATAAAATCTTCCATCGTGGTAACGAATCGTTGGAGCATAAATTCCTCCGGTGGAACTTATCCCTGATAATGGCAGCTGGCTTTCTCTTGTCAGGACATGACCAATCTGTCTCCAGTTCAATAAATCCTGGCTTTCAAACAGAGGTACTCCGGGAAAAAATTGAAAAGAGCTGCACACAAGATAATAAGTATCATTCACTCTGCATATGCTGGGATCGGGATAGAATCCCGGTATGATAGGATTACGGTATTTCATAAAACTCCTCCGCTGTACTATTCTTATGTTTCATTATATCACGCATAAAAATACTTGTCAATGGCAAAAACCATTGTTTTCTATGCGGTTTTTGACAGCTTGACATGGTTAAATGCATATGTTATAATGATAAAAAAACGGAGGACTGCATATGAAGGAATCTGCTCTATTTAGAGAAATCACCAAAATGCATCAGAACGAAACAACTCTCTTGATTGGCGTGGATGGTATGGGCGGTGCCGGAAAAAGTACCATTTCCGAAATGCTTTGCAAGGAGCTGAAGCTTTCAGGATATTCTGTTGCTTTGCTCCATATCGACCATTTTATTCATCCGAGAGCCGTGCGATACAATGACAATTATGCCCCATGGGAATGCTACTATGATTTGCAATGGCGATACGAATACCTGCTCAATGAAATTCTGCTTCCTCTGAAAAATGGAACCAATATCAGTAAATATATCGAATTATACAATCTGGAACAAGATAACTACAATTCTGTTCATTTTGAGATTCCTGTCGGTAGTCTTGTCGTCGTTGAAGGTATATTTTTGCAGAGGAAAGAACTTGACGGTATCTTTGATTTCACAGTATATGTAGATGCTTCGGAGGAAGTCCGATTGGAACGAGTATTAAAACGTGATTGCTACATCGGAAATGATGATGCAATCAGAGAAAAGTATGAAAATCGTTATTTTCCTGCTGAACGGTATTACGTTTCTGAATATTCGCCTTCAGAAAAAGCCGATCTTGTCATATAAAAAAGTGCTTGCCAAAGGCAAGCACTTTTTTTTATAATTTCTTTTTCTCAGCTTCCAGAACACGCAAAAGTTCGTCGATGGAGTCTGTTGCCGCAATGTCAGGATTGATTTTCTGACCTGTTCTTGCTGCACGAAGCTCCGAAGGCTTAACAATGTCATCAATATTCGGTGTATTGGAAACTCTGGGGGATTCTGTTCGGACTGCAGCAGGCTTTTTCGGTTCAACAGTTTCGGCTGTTGTTCTGGTTTCTTTTTCAATCACAGGCTCGGATTGCTGTTTCGCATGATCCTCAATTTCTTGTGTAGAGAAAACCTGTGTGCCTGCACCCTTGTTCATCGAAGTTTCCTGATACTTCGCTTCCTCAATTGTCTGCTGGTCAATGCGTCGGAATTTCATTGTACGTTCCTGAACCGCCTTCTGATAAGGAGAATTCTCATTAACGGGTTTCTTCTCAAAGTTCTCAGAAATAGAAGACTTCTTGCGTTCAAAGGATTCACCGGGGGCAGGTGCACTTCCGGGTTCAAAAAGCGGATTGTCAGCCAGTCTTTTGGCTTTCGGAAGCTGAGGTTCCTCCGCAAACAGGAAATCATCATCATCCAGTTCGTCCTTACTGCCTTTGGCAATTTTGAAAAGCAGCATAACAATCAGAATAATACAAGGAACAACCAGTAAAAGCATTAATCCACTGACTTGCGTTGCGAAATTGATGTATTTATAAAGCACTTTGCTCTGCCATGTACAGATCGCAAATATGTTTTCACGAGGTATGGTCAATTCAGAACCCTGATTGACTGCAGTTCCGGGATAATAACTGGTTGTTCCATCTTCATTTTCTGTAA
>JAZOBK010000147.1:0-5288 GCA_045595985.1 Oscillospiraceae bacterium | reverse complement strand
TCCATCTTATAAATATGGTCACCGCCGAGTACGATCACATACTCCGGATCATAGCGTTCAATAAAACGCATATTCTGATAGATCGCATTGGCTGTACCCTGGAACCAGTCCGCACCCTCCTTGGTTTCAAACGGAGAGAGCACGTGCACGCCGCCGTACATTTTATCCAGATCCCACGGCTCACCATTGCCGATATAATCATTCAGAACGAGGGGCTGATACTGCGTCAGGACACCTACGGTATCAATACCGGAATTGGTGCAGTTGGACAGTGCAAAATCAATGATACGGTACTTGCCGCCATAAGGTACTGCGGGCTTTGCTACATTTAGCGACAGTGCGTAAAGTCTGCTGCCCTGTCCGCCAGCCAGTAGCATTGCAATGCATTTCTTTTTTGCGTTCATAATATTCCTCCTAAAATTACAAATTTGTTGTATATCACGATTATTATGATTCATTTGCCGTTTTCTTGGCTCTCTGGTTCTTTTCCCGTTCTTCTGTAATACTGAACTTGTCCTGCTTGACACGCCGCAGATACAGAACAGACAATGCGGGCAGCGTCAGTGAAATACTCTGGTCAAACCCGTGCATACCGTATTCGATGCTTTCATAGGTTTCCTTTGCCAGTCCCTGTCCGCCAAATTCCTCGGCATCCGTACTGAACAGCAATTCGTATTCCCCTTCAAAAGGCACGCCGATTTTATAATCCTCTCTTGTCACAGGAACAAAATTGCACACGGCAATGACTTCGCTGCCATCATCTGCAACTCTGCGGAATGCAATGACGCTCTGCTTGTAGTCGTCATGGGAGATCCAGCTGAAGCCGCTCCAAGAATCATCATTATCCCAGAATGCCGGAGTTTCCAGATACAGCTTATTCAATTTCTTTGCAAACTCCCATGTCTGCCGGTGATCATCCTGTTCCAGTAATTCCCAGTCAAGCTGCGTCTGATAATTCCACTCGTTCTTCTGTGCAAATTCCTGACCCATAAAGAGCATTTTCTTTCCGGGATGTGCCATCATATAGGCAAGGAATGCACGGTACGAGGAGAACTTATCCCGCTCATAGCCCGGCATTTTGTTAAGCATGGAGCATTTTCCGTATACGATCTCATCATGGGAGATCGGCAGGATATAATTCTCCGAGAAACAGTAAAAGAATGAGAATGTGAGCTTGTCGTGATTAAACGCACGATAAATGGGATCGAGCGACATATACTGGAGCATATCGTTCATCCAGCCCATATTCCACTTGAAATTGAAGCCAAGACCGCCGATGTCCGTCGGTTTTGTCACCAGAGGCCATGCGGTGGATTCTTCTGCGATCATCAGAACGTCGGGATGCTTTGCAAACACGGCTTCATTGAGGTGACGGAAAAACTCCACAGCCTCCAGATTCTCATTACCGCCGTTGATATTGGCACTCCACTCGCCGTCACGTCTGTCATAGTCGAGATACAGCATGGAAGCAACCGCATCCACACGCAGACCATCCAGATGGAATTCATCCAGCCAATAGCACGCACTGGAAATCAGGAAGGAACATACTTCTCCCTTCCCGTAGTCAAATACTCTTGTACCCCACGATTTGTGTTCCATTTTTTTCGGATCGGTATATTCATAGCAGTAGCTGCCGTCAAATTCGCACAGACCGGAGGCATCCTTCGGGAAATGTGCAGGAACCCAGTCCAGAATGACGCCGATGCCAGCCTGATGGAACAGATCCACCATTTCTCTGAACTGATCGGGTGTTCCGTAACGTGAGGTCGGGGCATAATATCCCGTTACCTGATAACCCCATGAACCGTCATACGGGAATTCAGTCAGCGGCATGAACTCAATATGCGTATAGGACATCTCCTGCATATATGGGATCATCTGCTTTGCAAAGCTGACATAATCAAGACGTTCTCCGTCAGAACCGTGCTTCCACGAATCCAGATGCACCTCGTACACATTCATCGGTCGCTTGTAAACGACCTGTTCTTTCTTGGTTCCAAGCCATTTTTCATCATGCCACATATAACTGCTCTCGTAGATTTTTGAGGCGGTGGCAGGACGTGTTTCGAAATGTGCGGCATAGGGATCGGACTTTATCAAAATCTGTCCGCTCTGCGTTTCTATACTGTACTTATAGGCATCAAACTGCTGAAGGCCGTCGATCACAGCCTCCCAGATGCCATCGGCAATACAATACATGGGGTGACTTTCACGCTGCCATTGGTTAAAGTCACCTACGACGGATATACTCTTTGCTCTCGGTGCCCAGACACGAAAACGATGCCTGCTCACACCATCTTCCGTGATGCGATGCACGCCGAAAAACTTATATGCTTCAGTGTTTTTCCCCTGAAAAAATAAATAGAGTGGGAAATCATTAGGATTGGTTGTAGAATTCATATTCATGGTTTCGCCCCCTTATACTTCTATTGTATCAGAAATCCCATTTGGTTGCAAGACTTTTCAATTTATGTGTTAGAATTTCATAGAGTATGATAATAATTCACCTTGTTTTTTGTGCAATATAACGGATTATGTTTGTTAATTCATGAATGTAATACAGCATTTTCAATCCTGTGTCAAAGGGGGCTGAAATCAGATGAAGAAATACGCTATACCGCCATACGCTGCGTCGGGTTTTTCTGTTTTCTATCCGCTGTGCACAGAATTTTTGCTGCAATTACCGTAATATCATCTTCGGCTTTTCCGGCATGGAATATACCTGCCTTTTCGCAAATTTGTGCAATGACTTCCTTCAGCGGCATATTCCGGAGAAGCAGTTCCTTCACAAACGGAAATTCCGCTTCATGAATGCCATCGGACAGCATAATGATCTTGTCTTCGGCATATGCGGAGACAGTCTTCCGAAATGGATCTGCCTGCGGCACAATGCCAATGGGAAAACTCGATGCTGAGATTTTCGTCACCTGTCCATGATGCAGAAACAGCGTGGAGGAGGCACCGGATTTATACAGCTGCAGTTCCCCGTTATCGGCATTGAGCTGCAGCACATCCAGCGTCGCAAAATTCTCGTGGTTGGTTTCGGACAGGAGCATGGTGTTGGCAAGGCGAATGGCAGTTTCGGGCGGCATTCCGCTGCTGACAAGTCGCACAAACGCACGCACCGCGATCTTTGACACAAGGGATGCGGACGCACCGCTTCCCATACCGTCCGACAGGATCAGGTATTGATTTCCCTGTGCATCGGTGAATGCATCGGCAGTATCGCCGCACCGGGTATATCCGGGTGCGTGTATGCTGTGGACGGTATATTCCAGATAATAGGCAGGCTTCTGATAAAAACAATACCGCATACCGCCTGCATTTTCCTGCGGCGGAATACTGCACATTTCCGCATTCAGCAGCTCACATAGCAGAATCTGCACGGTCCCCTCCGCCGGAAGGGCAGTTCCTGTATATATTTCTGCTGCATATCTGCCGCTTTTCAGTCGATGCACAAAACAGCTGCGGAACTCACATTTGCACTGACGAAGAATCTCCCGAAGTCCGTTTGTTTCCTGTTCACAGGGACAGATCTCACGCTGTCTGGCGGAATCTGCCGCCATTTCCTCCATCAACTGAAAATACTCCAGCATAACGCTACGGCTCTGCGACAGATGAACTCGGCGGCTCTGTTCAAGTGCAGCACGCTGCCCGCATTCACGGAAGCATTCGATCATCTTCCCTCTGCGGATGCATCCTGCCATTGCTTCCGGTCCGGGATTTGCGGATGGATTATGCAGCAGATAACGGAATGCCTCCTCCGTCTTTTCCTTCCGCTGCTGCCAGCAGAAATCATTATTTTTACATCCTGAACACAGGCGTTCCTTTGCAAGCTGCACGGTATCCAATGATTTTGCCGGTTTGAGATGCTGCATCACAGCCGAAGCTTCCTCACGCAGTCCGCCGATGGAATGGGACAGGAACTGCTCACGCTGCATAATGCATTGCCCGTTAACGGGAGATTCCGCATGATATGTAAAGATACGATACAGCGGTGCATTGCTGCAAAGTGCGTACAGACAGCAGGAAAGCAGAAGTTCCACGATCACTTTGGCAAGCTCCGCACTGCTGTCGAGAACGGCACTGCTGAACACCTGCATCAGAAAGAATACGGGAATGAACAGGGCGTTCGGGAGCTTATTGAGAAATCCTGCAAGCATTGCCGTAACCGGAAGAAAGAGCAGCGGCATACCGAGTTTCACGCTGCACAGCACGGTTCCGCAGGCGGTCAATGCACCAAGCAGCGTACCGCCGCTGTGGTGAAACTGTCTGGCTGCCAGCAGAGTAATGAGGATTCCGCATACACGCCCTGCATTGCAGAAATATAGATCCAGTCCACACAATGCGGCAATTCCCAGCAGATAGGTAATGGCAAAGGTGAAGCTTTTTCCGGTATCCAGAGCGATTTTTCCGCATTTGCGGAACACTGTCCACGCATCCGCCAGAAAATAGGATGCGATACCGATGAGCAGGGACAGCATAATGTAGAGCGGCATTCTGCCGCCTTCAACATCGACGGCAAGATCACTGACAATGCCTGCGATACTGCAGGAAACGACCGTCAGGATCGCCAGCACATGGGGACGCCGTGCCTCATAGAACAGGATCCGTATACACGACACACTGATCAGGCAAGCCAGCAGAAACCGCATTTCTGGTGGTCCACCCTGTGTCATGTAAGCAAGCAGACTGCCGAGCAGGATGCAGAATGCATACAGCGGCGAGCAGATCCCCGCAACTGCCGATGCCAGCGGTGATGCCGTGCCGCATATCGTTCCGACTGACAGCAGGTAACCTCCCCCCACTGCAGCGAGGCACCCGAGCGGCAGACGTACTGCCTCATGTGCCAGTAGTTTTCTGATGTTCCGCATTTGAAACTCCTCCTTGTTTTCCGGTTATATTCCGTGTTTTTCTTAATTATACCAGATTGTTGGGAGAAGTTTTGTCGGATTGTATTGCAGGATTTGTGCAGTTTCGGACGGCTGTGCGTTATTTCCTGCGATTTTGGATGAGATCGAGGATTTCCCGAAAATCATCCTTCTGAAAAGGGAAGGTACTGACACTGCTCTTTATCCATCTGTTCGAACCTCTTACCGTAGAGGGGAATGACTTTCTCCACCTCAATCTGTATCGGCTCGTAGCTGTAAGCTTTGTGATTCAGCGGAGCATTGAATGTAATTTTTTTTCATAGGCATTTTCCTTTCTCTTTTATAATGTGTTCGTGTGTCGGCTTGTTTTTCTCTGAAAATGAAAAATGACGACCTTATTCGCTTCTCACAGAAGTT
>JAZOBK010000146.1:0-2643 GCA_045595985.1 Oscillospiraceae bacterium | reverse complement strand
TTCTTAAGAACCGCTGATGCAGCCCAGTTTTATCGCAAATGTATCATTCGGCACTTTCGTCCTCTGCAAGCAGGCGGGAGATCAGTTCCTCCATCGCTCCCTCCTCACAGGTTCGTGTAAGCACCATTGACGCTGTCCGTCTGACAGTCTCCACGGCATTGGCAGGTGCGGCACTGAAATCCGCCTGCCTGAGCAGTTCAAGGTCGTTGTCATAATCCCCGACTGCCACGATTTGTATTTGCTCCATGCCCTCCAGCTCACGGTAGGGTGCAAGTGCACTTCCCTTTGTAACATTCTTGGGGAGCATTTCGTAAAAAATATCCGCCGAACGGATGAAATCCACATCGGAATACTGACGCTCCTGAATGGCTGCAATGAATGGCGGAATCTCCTCCGGCGACATGGCAAACAGCACCTTGAGCCAGCCATCCTGCGGAATTTCATGGGGCTCGCAGTACACGGGCTCCACTCCGCACAGAGCGATGTGATGCTTTTCCCACTCATTATTGCGAACCACATAGGCGGTGTTTGCACGAAGCACCTCCACACCGACCTGCGGAAAAGCCGCCATGATCTCCAGCGTCATGTCGATCGCATTCGGGGGCAGGCACTCGGAAAACAGCACCTTGTCATGCACCGAATCATAGATCGCCGCACCGTTGTAAACGATCATGGGATTTGTCAGCCCCAGCATTTCCTGATAACGGATCGCCGCCTGAATGGTGCGTCCCGTCGCAATGGCAAATCTTCCGCCAGCCGCTTCAAAGCGGCGGATCGCTGCAAGGTCACGCTCCAGCGGAATTTTATCCGGCGGCAGCAGCGTGCCGTCAAGATCGGATACGATCAACAAATGTTTAGGATCCGGAAACATCTACATCTTCTCCATCCTGTCCAGAATTTTCTTAAAATAGGTCGGAAGTTCACTGGAAAACTCCATGTATTCCTCCGTCACGGGATGCACAAAGCCGATTTTGCGTGCGTGCAGGCATTGTCCCTGCACACCCTTGACTGCCTTGCCGTAGACATTATCCCCATAAACCGGATGCCCGATATAGGACATATGCACACGGATCTGGTGGGTTCTGCCCGTTTCCAGACGCAGACGTACATGAGCAAAGCCGCCGTACTGCTTCAGAACCTCAAAATGCGTCACGGCTTCCTTGGAATTCTTATCCGTCACGCACATTTTCATGCGGTCGATCGGATGTCTGCCGATGGGAGCATTCACCGTACCCGTCGGCTCACGGAATGCACCGGTGACAATCGCTTCGTATTCTCTGGTAAAGCTGTGCTCCTTGATCTGTGCGGCAAGCTTCTGGTGGGCGTTGTCATTCTTGGCAACGATCAGCAGCCCGCTTGTATTCTTATCAATGCGGTGCACGATACCGGGACGGATCTTTCCGTTGATGCCCGACAAGCTTTCCTTGCAGTGAAACATCAGTGCATTGACCAGAGTTTCATCATAATTTCCTGGTGCGGGGTGCACAACCATGCCCTTTGGCTTGTTGACCACAAGCAGATCCGCATCCTCATACACAATGTCAAGAGGAATCTCCTGCGGGACGACCTCAATTTCCTCGGGAGGCGGTACGATCACCTCGATACGCTGCCCCGCTTTCGGACGGCAGTTCTTGGGAATCTCCTTTCCCTCCACCAGCACATTGCCGGCGGCGATCAGCCCCTGCACGGCACAGCGTGTCAGACCGATCTCCAGAGATGCAATCCATTTGTCAAGGCGTGAACCCGCTGCATCCTCCGGAAACACCAGCTCATGCTTCGTCATGGGATTCCTCCTGTGCGGCTGCTTCCTTGGACTTTTTGTCCATGAAAAACAGAATATGCACAAACAGCATTGCCGTACCGATGCAGACGCAGCAGTCGGCAAAATTGAAAATTGCAAAATCGTACAGCTGCAGATCCAGATAATCCACAACTGCACCGCCACGGAACACACGGTCATACATATTTCCGAGGGCACCGCCGATCACAAGCACCAGACTCCATAACAGGAACGGTGCCTTTCTCGCATGGCGAATCATAACATAGGTGCAGGCACCGATTCCCAGAATCGTAATCGCCAACAGCAGCCAGCGATGACCGGCAAGGCTGCCGAATGCCGAACCTGTATTTTCCAGATAGGTCAGGTGCATGATGTCAAGGTCACCGATCTTCAGGAAGTCCATCTCCCCGATGGGTGCAAGCTCCGCAACCGCCCAGTTTTTGATAAGCTGGTCAATGACGACCAGTACAATCGTGACAATCGCTGCAATAATCAGCAAGACCTTACCTCCTATTCGATTTGGCAGTTCATGCCGAAAATCAGCTTGCCGCCCTTTACGGACGGCAAGCCGTTACGTTTTATTCTACGACACCTGCACAGCGTGCACAAAGTGTGGGATGCTCCGCATTCTGACCAACAGTCTCGGAATAGCACCAGCAACGCTCGCACTTGTCGCCCTCTGCCTTTTCAATGGTGTAGACAATATCCTCATCACCGGTTTCGCCCTGTGCCACTGCAACAGCGGAAACGATCAGAACATCCTTGAGTGTATCCGCCATAGCGGCATACTGCTCTGCCAGTTCTGCAGTCTTGCAGGTAATGATCACCTTTGCTTCGAGGGACTTGCCGATGAAGTCGGATCG
>JAZOBK010000145.1:0-3796 GCA_045595985.1 Oscillospiraceae bacterium | reverse complement strand
TATGCTACCTCCGATCTGAGCGATCTGTACCGCAGAGTGATAAGTCGTAACAGCCGTCTGCAGCGTATGCTCAAGCTCGAAGCTCCCGATATTATCGTACGCAACGAAAAACGTATGCTGCAGGAAGCAGTCGATGCTCTGATCGACAACGGCAGACACGGCAGAGCCGTCACAGGCCCGAATAACCGTGCCCTCAAATCCCTCTCCGATATGCTCAAGGGTAAGCAGGGACGCTTCCGTCAGAATCTGCTGGGTAAGCGTGTTGACTACTCCGGCCGTTCCGATATCGTTGTAGGCCCCGGACTGAAAATGTACAAGTGCGGTCTGCCGAAGGAAATGGCTCTTGAGCTGTTCAAGCCGTTTGTACTCAAGCGTCTGGTGGACACCAAGGATTGCTCCAACATCAAAAGTGCCAGAAAGATGGTTGACAAGGCATCCGATAAGGCTGTATGGGACGCTCTCGAACACGTCATCAAGGGACATCCCGTTCTGCTGAACCGTGCTCCTACCCTGCACCGTCTGGGTATTCAGGCGTTTGAGCCCGTTCTCGTAGAAGGCCGTGCACTGAAGCTCCATCCGCTGGTATGTTCCGCTTTCAATGCGGACTTCGACGGCGACCAGATGGCTGTGCATCTGCCCCTTTCCGCTGAAGCACAGGCAGAAGCTCGTTTCCTGATGCTCGCTGCCAACAACCTGCTCAAGCCCTCCGACGGACGTCCCGTTGCGGTTCCGTCCCAGGATATGGTGCTTGGTTCCTACTATCTGACGCTGCTCAAGCCCGGTGATAAGGGCGAAGGCAAGTGCTTCCGTGACGTAAACGAGGCACTGATGGCGTATCAGGAAGGCGACGTTTCCCTGCACGCTCCGATCAAGGTGCGTATCACCAAGGATGTCGCTGAAAAGAAACTCTCCAAGATCATCGACTGCACCATCGGCCGTTTGATCTTTAACGAAAATATCCCGCAGAATCTGGGTTATGTTGACAGAACCAATTCTGACAAGCAGTTCGATCTTGAGATCTCCTTCCTCGTTGGTAAGAGCCAGCTCTCCCAGATTATCGAACGCTGCATCCGCATCCACGGTACAACTACCACTTCTGAAGTACTCGACAGAGTCAAGGCTCTCGGTTTCAAGTACTCCACCCGTGCGGCAATTACCGTTGCGGTATGTGATGCCACCATTCCGCCGCAGAAGAAGGATATTCTGGCTGCAGCAGAAGCCGAAATTGAAGAAATCACACAGGAATACGAGTACGGTTATATCTCCGCTGCCGAAAAGTCCAACCGTGTTATCAGCACATGGAACCACGCAACGGACGAGGTTACCGCTGCTCTGAAGGCAAATCTGGATCAGTACAACCCCATCTTCATGATGGCAGACTCCGGTGCCCGTGGTAGTATCAGCCAGATTCGTCAGCTCGCAGGTATGCGTGGTCTGATCGCCAATACTTCCGGTACCACCATCGAGATTCCGATTCGTGCAAACTATCGTGAAGGTCTGAACATCCTCGAATACTTCCTTTCCTCCCGTGGTGCCCGTAAGGGTCTGGCGGATACCGCTCTGCGTACTGCTGACTCCGGTTATCTGACACGTCGTCTGGTTGACGTTTCACAGGATGTGATCATCCGTGAGCAGGACTGTGGTACGGATGACGGCATCGAGATCTACGAGATCCGCAATGGCAAGGAGATCATCGAGCCGATGAAGGAACGTCTGATCGGCCGTTATCTGAGCGATGATCTGCGTGATGCAGAAACAGGCGAGCTGCTTGTTTCCAAGAACAAGCTCCTCAACGAAACAGATGCACAGAAGATCAGCGATATGGGAATCGAACGTATCAGAATTCGCTCCGTACTCAGATGTAAGGCCGCACAGGGTGCCTGTGCAAAATGTTATGGTGCAAATCTTGCGAACAACAACCTCGTGGCAGTCGGTGAAGCCGTTGGTATCATCGCTGCACAGTCCATCGGTGAACCCGGTACACAGCTGACAATGCGTACCTTCCATACCGGCGGTATCGCTAACGCAGAGGATATTACACAGGGTCTTCCCCGTGTCGAGGAACTGTTTGAAGGCAGAAAGCCGAAGAATGCCGCCATCATTGCGGAAATCGACGGTACTGTCCACATTCAGGAGGTTAAGACAACACGCACGCTGTTCATCAGAAACTTTGAAGACGGCACATCCGCTGAATATCTCATTCCCTACAACTACAAGATCCGTGTCAGCGAAGGCGAAGTTGTCAAGAAGGGCGACCGACTGACAGAGGGTAATGTATTCCCGACGGACATCCTCAATGTACTTGGTACAAAGGCTGTTCAGGATTACATCATCAGCGAAGTACAGAAGGTTTACCGTCTGCAGGGTGTAGATATTAACGACAAGCATATCGAGGTAATCGTTCGTCAGATGCTGCGTAAGGTCAAGGTTGACGATTCCGGCAGCAGTGCTCTCATCAGCGGCTACAGCCACCTCCTGCCCGGTACTCTGACCGACCGCAAGGAGATCGACGCTGTGAATGCGATCATCAATGAGCGTATTGCAGCAGGCGAAACCGAGCTGACGCCTGTTACGATTGTTCCGATCCTGCAGGGTATTACCAAGGCGGCTTCCAGCTCCGAGAGCTTTATGTCCGCTGCATCCTTCCAGGAAACTACAAAGGCACTCACCGACGCTGCGATCCGCGGCAAGGTGGATAAGCTGATGGGTCTGAAGGAAAATGTTATCATCGGTAAGCTCATTCCTGCCGGTACAGGTATGGATATTTACAACGACGTTCAGCTTGTTAAGACTGCAAAGCCCGAAGCAGGCAGCGAACATCCTGTAACTCCCATTGCACTGTAATTTCACAATATACAAGAAATCCCCATTACAAAAAGTAATGGGGATTTCTTTGTAATATGGAGGGGATTACGCATCTGGTTCACAGAAGATAATGCCGGTCAGCTCTGTAAATCTGGCTATTTCATAGTTGGGGATACACACACAATAGGTATCACTGTCCACGGCAAATATAATATGGTAGAATTTCACCAGAAATTCGTCATTTCCAAGACACTTTACTTTATGCTTGCGGAAAAACCGTGTCTGCGGATGCTTTTTCTGCATCCAGCTATGGATTTTCCCCCAGCTTGCTTCAAGGGATATATCATTGAGCAGGGATAATGGGATTTCAAAGCATCGCAGACTATCAGCAATACAGAGCATACCATTTTCAACGAAACAGAAGCTCTCATAGTTAATACAGTCAAATCCCTTATGGCTGATACAGAGCATCTGCCTTCGCCCCCGTGGATGAATCATCTCAATGCGAACCGCAGTTTCTGGAACGTGCATTTCCTGCATGGATCTCTTTACCAGCTTCTTTTCCCTTTTTTTCTGCTGTTCCCTACGTATCATATTGCGAACAAGAATAAATGCACCGAGGACAGGCGTACAAAAAATACAATACATACCAAAAATGAATGTAATATCATCATTCAGGTCGAGGAATGCACTTCCCAGCCACACAATGAGGCTGATGATTTCTGAAACCACCCAGAATCGCTTGATTTTTCTAAAGAAAAACAGATCCTTCATGTATTCCTTTTCAAATTCCATGCGGTGCTCCTCCGTCACCTCACGCCTGACAAAAATATGTCCGGCAAATTCACCACTGCCAGCCTGAAGCTGATCAAATAAATGCTTCATCCCTTCCCTCCTTTGCAAAAAGGGCGGTTCCAAAGAACCGCCCTTCTGATTGTTGGAATAAATCCGTTCAAGTCAGCAAAACTTATGCAAGCTCTGCAAAGTACTT
>JAZOBK010000144.1:0-2179 GCA_045595985.1 Oscillospiraceae bacterium | reverse complement strand
GGAAACACTTGCAGAGTTCAGCAATGTGAAGGTCATCCATGGGGATGCGATGAAATATGATCTTGCGGGATTGATTGCAGAGGAATTTGCGGGACTGCGTGTGGCAGTCTGTGCAAATCTGCCGTACTATATCACATCCCCCCTCATCATGCGACTTTTGGAGGAAAAGCTTCCCATTGAAACGATTACCGTCATGGTGCAGAAAGAGGCAGCCCAGCGGCTCTGTGCACCCATCGGCAGCAGGGAATCCGGAGCAGTTTCGGTCGCTGTGGCGTATTATGGACGGGCAAAAACGCTGTTTCAGGTGTCGAGGGGTAGCTTCATGCCCGCACCAAATGTCGATTCTGCCGTGATTCAGATCACGCTTCATAAGGAAAAACCGTGGGAGGTAGTGGACGAAGCGATGTTTTTCCGCATGGTGAAGGCTGGATTTTCACAGAGAAGAAAACAGCTTTCCGGCGTGCTGGCAGGTGGTCTTTCAATTCCGAAGGCATGGATGCAGGAGGTGTTCGCACAGGCAGCAATTCCTGCCAATGTGCGTATTGAAGCACTTACGATGGAGGAATTGGTCAGACTTGCGAATGCATTAGCTTCTATATAGGAATTCATGCCCGTGAAGACGGATTTCGTCTTTACGGGTATCATGCTGCCCGTCTGATTCTGAATATAAGCTAATTTTACGGTAATACTAATCCTGAAAAGGAGGTGCATTCTATGTTCAAACACGAAAAAATGCTGTTCCATCCGGTAGCGGTGGAAAAGCCGAATCCGCAGTATGCAGCACTTTTACAGGAGCAGCTCGGCGGTGCAAACGGTGAGCTGAAAGCCGCAATGCAGTATCTATCCCAGAGCTTCCGTATTAATGATCATGAAATCAAGGACTTGTTTCTCGATATCGCCGCTGAGGAGCTTGGTCATATGGAAATGGTGGCACAGACCATTAATCTGCTCAATGGTCACGATGTGAATGCTGCCGCAGTGCCGTCGGGAGAAATTCAGACCCATGTGCTAATGGGACTGAATCCCGGTCTTATCAATGCTTCGGGATATTCATGGACGGGTGATTATGTCAGCGTGACTGGTGATCTCTGTGCCGATCTGCTTTCCAATATCGCATCCGAGCAGAGAGCTAAAGTTGTGTATGAGTATCTCTATCGTCAGATTGAGGATAAAAAAGTGCGGGAAACTATTGACTTCCTGCTGAATCGTGAGGAAGCCCACAACGCAATGTTCCGTGAGGCGTTCAACAAGGTGCAGAACAGTGGTTCCAACCGTGATTTCGGTACAACAAAAGCAGCAAAGATGTATTTCAGTATGTCCGAGCCTTCGCCTGCCAATACGCCATTCCCGAAAACGGATGTCAGACCGCCGTCATTCAGCTGAGGTGGCATATGGAGAAACATGAAATGCCTGTGGGACTTGGCATGGCACTTGCAATGAATCCGGATGCCATGCAGAAATTCGCATCACTGCCTGAAGCAAAGAAACAGGAGATTATTAGCGGCACTCACGCTGTTTCTTCCAAAGAAGAAATGCGGCAGTATGTGGAAAATATCAAGTCTGCTTACTAATAAAGAGAGCTTGCCCTGATGCGGCAAGTTCTTATACATAATTCAACGAAACGCTCACATACTACTTGTGAGGTGATGAACATGGCAAAACAGGGAATGAATCGTCCCGATTGGACGCACACGCAGCCCAAGAATACGGCAACCGCAGTTCCCGAAATTCAAGGGAAGGCAAAGCACGGAAAGAAACGTGTAAACCCCATCATTGCAGGAACCAGACCGCCTGCACAGAAGGTGTACCACCAGAAGCCTTTCTCGCAGGAAAAGCCGATCTCCGATGTTTATGCAGTCATTGACAATGACCTCGCAAGGGATAATGTGGAGAATGATCTGACTGCTGCGGACTTGCAGGATCTATAAGAAAGAATGCCGTCCGATGAAGATTGGGCGGCATTTGATACAGGAGGAATTATGGAATCAATCTGGCAGAAAAATATGAAAATGTTGTCCTTTCCGAAGCTGCATGGGGATGTGAAAACCGATGTCCTCATTATCGGCGGCGGCATTGCAGGAATCCTCACAGCGTATTTTCTGAAAGCAAGCGGCGTGGACTGTATTCTCGTCGAAAAGCATAGAATTTGCAGCGGTACAACGGGACATACCACGGCAAA
>JAZOBK010000143.1:0-5169 GCA_045595985.1 Oscillospiraceae bacterium | reverse complement strand
GACATGGCTACGATCCGACTTACCCCCCTGCCAAAGGGATGTAATCCCTTTGGAATCCCGAGCCGTTTTTTATTGACCCAGATGGGTCAATAAAAAACGCTAAGATTGCAAGCAACACACTACTTTGACAGCAATGTCAGGGGGAACAGCCCCCATAACATTTCTAATAAATATACGGAGGTATTTGAAATGCAGGTATTCAATACAATGACAAACAAAAAGGAAGAATTCAAGCCGATGGAGCAAAACAAGGTGCGTATGTATGTGTGCGGCCCGACGGTATACAATTTCATTCATGTGGGCAATGCTCGTCCCATCTGCGTGTTTGACGTGTTCCGCAGATTTTTGCAGTACCGTGGCTATGACGTGACATTCGTGCAGAATTATACCGATGTCAATGACAAGATCATCAAGCAGGGTGCGGCAGAGGGAATTTCCCCCGAGGCGTGTGCGGAAAAGTATATTGCGGAATATCAGAAGGACGCACAGGGACTCAATGTCCTGCCGGCAACGATCCATCCGAAGGTTTCCCTGTATATGGACAAAATCATTGCATTCATTCAGAAGCTCGTGGACAACGGCTATGCGTATGAGGCACAGGGAGATGTGTACTACAGAACCAGAAAATTTGACGGCTACGGCAAGCTTTCCGGTCAGTCGATCGACGATCTGAATGCGGGTGCAAGAGTGGAGATCAACGATATTAAGGAAGATCCGCTGGATTTTGCACTCTGGAAGTCCTGCGGCACGGACGAACAGCACTGGGATTCCCCCTGGGGCCCCGGTCGTCCCGGCTGGCACATCGAATGCTCGGCGATGGCAAAGGACTGCCTCGGCGACACGATCGACCTGCACTGCGGCGGTCATGATCTGATCTTCCCCCATCATGAGAATGAGATCGCACAGTCGGAAGCTGCAAACGGTGCTCCGTTTGCCAATTACTGGATGCATAATGGTCACATCACGGTGGACAACAAGAAAATGTCCAAATCCCTCGGTAATTTCTTCCTCACCCGTGATGTTGCCGAAAAGTACGGCTATGAGGTGATCCGCTATCTGATGATTCAGGCACAGTACCGTGCCCCGATGAATTACAGCGTGGATCTGCTCGATGCCTGCAAGGCGTCCCTTGACAGACTCTACCAGTGCCGTGACACGGTGAAGCGTGCAGCGGAAAATGCCAAGAATGGCGAAATTTCCGCTGCGGCACAGGAAGTGTTTGACAAGTACAGAGCACAGTTCATCGAAGCTCTGGAGGATGATCTGAATACGGCGGACGCACTGACGGCAGTATTTGAACTGGTGCGTGAGCTGAATATTATGGCAGCGGATGCGGCTACCTCTAAGGAACAGCTTTTAGCAGGTTCTGCGGTATTCGAGGAGCTGATCTCCGTGCTCGGACTTTTGTACGAACGCAAGGAGGAGGAAATTCCGCAGGAGGTGCTTGCACTCGTGGAACAGCGTGCGGCAGCAAGAAAGGCGAAGGATTTTGCCGAGGCTGACCGTATCCGTGATGAGATCGCAGCACTCGGTTATTCGGTTCGTGAAACACGTCAGGGCGTGGAGATCAAGAAGGTTTAAGGGAATGCTGGGTGATCCGATGCGGATCGCCCAATCCCTTTTGATGAGTGCTCCGCAGAAATGGGCGGGGTGCGTATGAAAGGTCGATAGGATTATGTATAAAAAGAGCAAAACACTCTCACGTCTGGGTGTGTTTCTGGTCGTGACATCCGTACTCAGCTTCATTGTGTTCTATTTTGTGGTCATGCTCTCCAATCAGGGCTATACCTATGTGGATGTGGAAACGATGGAGCTTGTGCAGCTGGAAGAAATCAAGGAGGGTGCTCCGATTGCGGTGATCGAAACCACCTACGGGGAGATCCGTGCGGTGCTGTATCCCGAATATGCACCAAAGACTGTGGAAAATTTCATCACCCTTGCGAATGCGGGATACTACGACAACACCTATGTGTTTGAACAGAAGCAGGATGTATATTTTGCCGCAGGTACGCCGAATGCCGATGGTTCGCTTGCGGATGGCGGCGAAACCAACGAGCTTGTGCCGTTGGAAACGCACCAGAATCTCTGGCCGCTGAAGGGGGCTTTGTGCGTGATGAACACCACGGTGGAGGGCGGTTTCTTCGACAGGCTGTTCAAAAATGTGAAAACCTACACGGGCAGCCGATTTATGGTGCTGGGCAGCGTGGATTTTTCCGACGAGGAGTTTGTCACGCAGTTTCGTGAGGCTTCGGGCAGCGAGGAGCTTGCCGACGCATTCGTTGCACGCGGCGGCGTGCCGAATTTTGCACAGCAGATGACGGTGTTCGGTCAGACCTATGAGGGAATCGACGTGATTGAGGCGATCTGTGCCGCTGAAATTCAGGCGGAAACCAATGTTTCCGGCTACACGCCTCCCGTGGAGGAATGCAGGATCATTTCTGTGAAAATCGGGGAATACCATGTACAGTGACGCTGCGGGAATTTTCGTTTGTTGTCGGATTTTACAGGGAAAGTATGTCCGGATGGCGGGAAAGTCGTGAAAATTCACAATGTTTTTGATTTCCTGCATGATATTCTCAACATTTTTGATAGAAGTTTCGGAAAATTGGGATTTTGTCTTTACAAATCCGGCAGAATGTAGTATAATAATTGGGATAGGTTCTCAAAGGGGTTATTGCGTCCTTTTGGGGAATGTGTGTATGCAGAAAAACGGATGCGAAAGAGGAATCGTATGAGATATAGAGTATTTGCAGCCCTCGTCAGTGCAGTGATGCTGACGGCATTCACAGGCTGCCAGAAAGAAATTGAAATTGAAGAACTGCCCGTTCTTAACTATACTGCACCCGCAGAGGGTGAGGAGATCGTGGTCATCCATGTGCGTGATCGTGGTGATGTGAAGATCAAGCTGTTCCCCGATCTTCTGCCCAAGGCTTGCGAGAATTTCACAACCCATGCAAAGAATGGTTACTATGATGAGCTGATCTTCCATCGTGTGATCGAGGGCTTTATGATTCAGGGCGGCGATCCCAAGGGCGACGGCACCGGTGGTGAGAGCTGCTGGGGCGGTAAGTTCAACGGCGGTGTGACCGAGCGTCTGATCCATGTTCCCGGTGCACTTGCGTATGCAAACAGTGCAGGCCCTGCAACCGACGGCAGCCAGTTCTACATTGTAACGGGTGCTGCGACGGATGCAAGCGAGCTGAAGTATTACGAGGAGGTTTACGATCAGGATCCTCGTGTGACCTATGACATCAATTTCACAAAGGAAGCCGAGGAGCTGTATGTGAAGCACGGCGGTGCTCCCCATCTTGACGGCGGCTACACGGTATTCGGTCAGGTGATCGACGGACTGGATATTATTTTTGAAATTTCCAAGGTACCCGTGAGCAACACCAAGCCCAAGGAGGCTGTATATATCGACAGCATTACCGTAGAGAAGTATGACGGCAGCGAGATCCGCTGGTACAAGAGTGATTACGGTATTCAATAATAGGCAGCATAGATAGAAAGCTGCAACTAAGGAGAGAATAACGTGGATAAATTTGTAATACGGGGCGGAAATCGTCTGACCGGAGAGATTCAGGTCAGCGGTGCAAAGAATGCTGCAGTTGCACTCATTCCGGCTGCTTTGCTGTGCGATGAACCCTGCGTCATCGAGAACGTTCCCGACATCAGTGATGTTTCTATCTGCCTGCGGATCCTGTATGAGCTGGGTGCACAGGTGGATATGCTCAAGCCCGACACCTACCGCATTTCCTGCAAGGGCGTCAAGAGCTTCAGCGTGCCCTATGAGAGTGCAAAACAGATGCGTGCATCCTATTATTTTCTGGGGGCACTGCTTGGCAGAACGGGCAGGGCGAGAGTTTCGATGCCGGGCGGATGTCCGCTGGGCGACAGACCGATCGACCAGCATCTCAAGGCATTCAATGCACTCGGGGCGAATTCCTGCAACGATCACGGCATGATTGATCTGCACACGGACAAGCTTCGCGGCGGTCAGATCTACTTTGACGTGGTGACGGTCGGTGCAACGATGAATGCAATTTTGGCGGCAGTCAAGGCAGAGGGCATGACGATCATCGAGAATGCGGCGAAGGAACCGCATATCGTGGATCTGGCGAATTTCCTCAATTCCATGGGTGCTGACATCAGAGGTGCGGGCACGGACGTGATCAAGGTGCGTGGCGTATCCTATCTGCACGGCACGACGTATGCGGTAATTCCCGATCAGATCGAGGCAGGTACATTCATGGTGGCTGCTGCGGCAACGGGCGGCGATGTGCTGGTAAAGGGTGTAATTCCGAAGCACTTAGAGCCGATTACGAAGAAAATGCGGAAAATCGGCGTAAATATTGATGAATATGATGATGCTGTGCGTGTTTGGGTGGAAGGCCCGCTGGTAAAGGCAAGCATCAAGACACAGCCCCATCCGGGATTCCCGACGGATATGCAGCCGCAGATGGCGACGCTGCTGACGCTGGCGGAGGGGACAAGCATTGTGACAGAGGGCGTCTGGGAACAGCGGTTCCGTTATGTGGACGAGCTTCGCCGCATGGGTGCGGACATTGCGGTGAATGACAAGGTGGCGATCATTACCGGAACGGGCAAGCTCATGGGAGCACCTGTGAAGGCGTGCGACCTGCGTGCAGGTGCGGCTTTGATCATTGCCGGTCTTGCGGCACATGGTGTGACGGAGATCGAGGATATTCACCACATCGAACGCGGCTACGGCAATATTGAAAAGAAGCTGCGTGGCATCGGCGGAGACATCTGCAAGGTTTCTACACCGCCGTCAGCGATGAAGAAGGCGTTATAATTTAGGTTGTTCAAAGCCTGCCTGCGGATGCGGGCGGGCTTTCTTTTAAAAATGATTTTGTTTCCGCTGAAGCGGAAAGGAAAGTGAAGCAAAACGGCAAGGTAGGGGCGGCTCTCTATCGCAGAGCACTCGTTACACGAGCCCGTCCCCTCTGCCTTACGGAAGTTCGGCATCTCCCCACCCCGTGGGGAGTCACCCCTCTTTCAAAAACAGTCCACTGGACTGTTTTGGAAATTCACCCCCGTGCAGAGCTCCCTGCGGTGACTATCAAGGGGCTCTGCCCCTTGACCCCGCAAGCCTTTTGAAAAAGGCTTGACCGAAAACTTTTCAGATTGCTCCGCCTTAGGAGGGAT
>JAZOBK010000142.1:0-2300 GCA_045595985.1 Oscillospiraceae bacterium | reverse complement strand
GATCACCAAGGAGGAAAAACAGAATCACAAGCATCGGAACATCATTTTCCCCGTGCTTGGCAATCTTTCCTCGACACCGGATTTTGATATTCGCAGCACGGATGAGTGCGTGCAGTTCGGTGATCTGCTGCTGCTGTGCTCCGACGGGCTTTCGGATTATGTTTCTACCAATGAAATTGAGGAGATCCTCGCTCTCCCCAAGCCCCTTGTCCGCCGCCTGCGGCTTCTGACGGATCTTGCATTGGATAACGGCAGTCAGGATAACATTACCATCATTGCACTGATGCGTATGGCTGAAAAAGATCGCTGATAGATAGAAATACGGTATCCTGCTGCTGCAGGATACCGTTTCTTGTTATTCGGAAACACTACAGTCCCCTCGCCTTCAGATCCTTCACGATGTCCACATAGAAGTCACGGACATCAAAGCCCTCGATGTTTTCTCGATTCAGATCGATCATATCGCCATGGGACACGCCACGCCGTTTAGTGCGTGGAATCATTGTGAACGGCACGCCCTCCAGCTTTGCGGATTCCACCGGAACAAGACCATCGCAGCTGGAATTCTTGTCGTAATGCTTGTTGAAAAGATAGCCAAGCCACATCGGAAACGGTGCGGAATGGACTGTACGCATTTCCGACATGATGCAGTGATGCGGAATGCTGTTGTCGATGGGGTATTTCTCATTGAACAGGCTGCATTGTTTTGCTGTCAGATCATTCACGCCGCCCAGAAAATCAGGGGATTTATCGCCAAGTGCATGAAAAATATTATTATAGTGCTTTGCCACGCCATGCACCAGTTTGTTCGGCAGCTTTTCCAGCAGATGATCCACCCACGCACATCCGTTATGCGGCGTATTGATCATGGTAAGACTTGCGACATACGGAGCAATGCCAAGCTCCGCAATCGCATAGCGTGTATCCAGACCGCCCTTGGAATGGGCGATGATATTGAGCTTTTCAGCTCCTGTTTCCGCAAGCACCGCCTCTATCTGCTCTTTCAGCTCCTGTGCACTCTTGGCAATGCACTGTGACGACTGCTGTTTGCCGTAATACACCTGTGCTCCGTATCTCTGCAAAGCAGAGGGTATCCTTCCCCAATAATTGAAAAACTGCCAGTCACGGAAAAAGATTCCATGCACCATTAGGATCGGATATTTTGTCTTGCAGACCTCATTCTCTATGAGTACCGCATCCATCTCCATACGGGCAGTTTCAAAATGCAGCTCACGCAATGCGGTTCTGTAGATATAAATCAGAGGAATGAGATTGATCGGCGTCATCCACCAGACAATGTACAAAAACAGATACCAGTACCATTTTACCTGTCTTGCGGCGATTCCCAGTTTCACGATGCCGCAGAATGCCATGAACAGCATACATCCGGCAAAGAACAGGAAATTGCCGACTGTCAATCCTACCGTAAACCTGCCGTCCCGATTCCATGCAGCGATCAGACCGATGGAAATGACAAACTCATAGACGGAACAGATCGCCATATACCGAAACAGCCGCAGTCCATGTGAAATCATCGCAAGTCTTCGGCTTCCTGCGTGCTTCGGATAAATGCGGAAGATACTGCCAAGATACCAAAGTCCCAGAAATACCATCAGCATCAACTTGTACAGCAATCTGCCGTCAGTCCACAACTGCCAGAGCAGTATCGCATTACAGAACGTCAGAATCGGCAGTGAAAACAGGCAATCTTTCAGAAATCGCAGCAGTTTCATTGCCTTTCACCTACTTCACACGAGTCAGAACATCCTGTGCACCGGTTTCATCCTTAATGATCAGTACCTCTCCCTGAATCTCATAGGAACAGTCCATTGTACCGGTTTCATCTATCATACGGAGAACATTTTCGTTGACCTCATACTTCGACGGCATGATCAGCTCCAACGTTTCTCCTTTCAGATCGACATAATAGGTTTGTGTCTGCGTGTCTTCCAAGCTCTGGTCGTCATATACCTTGCACTGTTCCAACAGAAAACGCCCATTTCGGGCAGATGCATCCGCACCGTCCATTGCAGTCATTTTCAGAATGACTGTATCTCCCTGATTCGCAGAGATGGTGTTTCCGCTGATCACAAGCGGATATTCCTCCTCCATATAAATGAATTTATCTCCCTGCAGGCTCATAACCCATGTATAATCAAGGGACAGCTCGGCATTACCGCCTTCAAGGAATTCCAGACAGTATCCGTCAGCAAACTGCCATTTTCCGATAATACTTCCGGAATTGTTTACGGTAACCGTCGTTTCCGTATGGCTTTCTGAAGTCTGGGATGTTTCCGATG